>JAHEBK010000338.1 GCA_024642295.1 Flavobacterium sp.
TATTTGATACAGTTTTCCTCGATTCCTAATTCAATCACTTTGTCTACATAAGCTTTGAAATCAACAGCTCCAGTTCCCAAAATACTATTCGTATGATCGAATGATTCGGTTTCACTTAAGTGAACATGTAACAAACGGCTTTTCAATTTTTCAAGCTGTTCAGGCTCTTCCCGTGTAATGACCAAATGACCAACATCAACATTAGGATAAAGATTAGGCATATTAATATCTTCCATGGCTTTAGCCAATTTGTATGTATTATTACAAATGAAATAGACATGAGGATCTAATTCGATTCCCACCAACATATTTTCTTTTTGACAGTATTCAGCAAAACGTCGAATATTATGAACCATATATTCCCACGATTGTTCTGGACGAGTTCCAAGTTCATATAAACCACCACCCCAGCATACCAACAACTGACGTCCTCCCAAATCGCGTTGATATTCAGCACAAGCTTTCATATAATCGAACACGGCATCACGTTTTCTAAGATCTGGATGTGCAGTATCTTTGGTAGCAACCATTAACATCTGTGTATTAATTAGACCTTCTCCCTTAGCAATTCGAACCACTTCTTGCTTTTGTGCAGCAGTCATCGTCAACGGGTTACCCTTACGAATCCCTGCATATTCGATATATTTGAACCCAAATTTTGCTGCACTACGCAATGATTCTTCGGGACCTTTGTTTCCAACCTCATAAACGAGAGTATTTAATGCTAATTTCATATAATAATATTTAATGTTTTTTTTGAGTCAAATGGCATCGCTTTATTTTTATTGTTATTTACTTGCGTAAACTTAAAATCATTGGCGATATCCTATATTTTTTATTTAATTAATTGATTTTTCAGGATTCATAGTGGACCAAATTAAGACTGCAATAAGACTTAATCCAGCACATATGAAGAAAAATAGTTCGTACTGACCAGTCCAACTATAAAGGTATGGAAAAGCAATAATAGTAACAAAGGCTCCAAGATTACCAGCCATATTCATTGTGCCCGAAACAGCTCCAGCGTTTTCATTTCCAATGTCAATACAGAATGCCCATGAAGGGCTCAATGTCATATCAGCACCAAAAACTGCCAATGCCATAAAGGCAACTGAAACCAACGGCGACGATACTTGTGTAACTGCAATCATTCCAATAGCTGAAAGTGTAAAACCTATCATGGCAGGTAAACGACGTGACAATTTCCATTTTCCTTTGCGATATATAGAATCTACAAGAATACCAGCCAACCAGTTGCCTACTGCTCCTGCAATAAGAGGAATCGAAGTGTAAAAACCAGCTTCTACCAACCCTAGTTGAAACCGCTCTTGAATATAAGGATACATCCAAGTAAGCGAAAAGTAGAATGTAAAATTACTACAGATATATTGAATACAGGTTTTCCACATTGCTGTAGATTTAAGAATGCTGCCAAAAGAAAGCGATTTATTAATACCAGGTTTCGATTGTTGACGGTTTTTTGTAATGTATTCTACTTCGTCACTTCCTATAAAACGAGTACTTTCTGGATTATCTCTAAATAACAAATACCAAAATATACCGTACAAAACACCAAAAAAACCAAAAACTACAAAAGTATACCTCCAACCTATATCTTTAATCAACCAAGCAACCAAAGGCATAGCAAAAGCAGCACCAATACGAGATCCTGAAAAATTAATCCCTTGTATAATCCCCCTTTCACTTACAGGATACCAGTTGTATACAACTTTTGAAAGTGCTGGAAAAGCACCTGCTTCACCTGCTCCAAACAAAAACCGAACTATAAGCATGGAACTATAATTCCAAGCAAAACCAGTAATAGCAGTTAAAAGTGACCAAACTGTAACTATTCCTGCAATGACACCCCTTGCTCCTTTTTTATCTGCCAATTTTCCGTATGGAGTTTGAAACATAGCATACCCCAAAGTAAAAACAGCCATTATCCATCCAAAATCGGTCATACTAAAACCAAGGTCAGTACTGATATCACTTTTGGCTGCCGATATACATGCCCGATCTACATATAATAATACAGTTAGAAGAAAAGTACTTAATACGAGTACAAAGCGAATGGGAATTATAGTTTTTTTCATATAATATTTATTTCACATTTAATTCTTTAAATAATTCCATCGATTTGCGTGAGTGTTCTCTAGTAAGTTTTTCAGCTAAATCACTATCTCTTTTTTCGAGAGCTTCAATAATGGAAAGATGTTCTGGTAATGTTTCTTGAGGTTGTCTTATTAACCCCCCCCTAAATGTCCGGATCGTATTATTTCCTAGTAACTCCAACCGTTTTATTATTTGGTTCCCACTCATTTTCATAATCATACTATGAAATTCCTGATCCGATTCAATGTACTCTGCTGTGTTGATTTCAGCAACATTAATAAATTTATTAAAAAGTGACTTCAAATATTTGAGCTGTTCTTTTGTTATACTTTTAGCAGCTCTCCTTGCAGCAATTCCTTCAAGTGCTTCACGGCATTCAAAGGCATCAATCAATAAATCAGGATCAATTTTTGTAACAAAAAAACCACGACGTGGTATGCTTTCAATCAGCATTTCGTTTTCAAGCATTTGAAACGCCCTATGCAAAGGCATTCTACTAACACCAAACAATTTTGCAATGAATTCTTGTTTTAATTTTGATCCAGGTTCAAATTCGTTAGCTAATATTTTTGTTTTTAGCTGTTTGTAAATTTCAAAACTCAAATCTTGATGTTGAATTTTCATAGTCAAAAAAATAATTTTAT
>JAHEBK010000339.1 GCA_024642295.1 Flavobacterium sp.
GTTCATATTTTCCAAAGCTTCAGCATTTTTTATCAAAACACCCGATTGTGCTCCTTTGCCCACGCCCACCATTACCGACATTGGAGTTGCTAAACCTAACGCACACGGACAGGCAATGATTAATACTGCAACTGCATTGATAAAACCGTAGATTAAAGCATTGGGTTCTGGTCCAAACTTTGCCCAAACAAAAAAAGTAATCACCGAAACAACAACTACAATTGGCACAAAATATTTCGAAATTCTATCTGCTAATTTTTGAATTGGAGCTCTAGAACGACTGGCATTATTGACCATTTGGACTATTTGCGAAAGCAAAGTTTCAGAACCAATTTTTTCAGCAACCATAACAAATGTTCTATTTCCATTTATGGTTCCTGCAACTACGGCATCATCGACTTTTTTATCAACAGGAATAGGCTCTCCCGAAATCATCGACTCGTCTATAGTACTTTGTCCATCGGTGATTTTTCCATCAACTGGAATTTTATCACCTGGTTTTACTCGCAATAAATCTCCTTTTTTAATATCATGTATGGATATCGCTGTATCTTTTCCGTCAGAGACTAACGTAGCTTCTGTAGGTGCTAATTTTAGCAATTCTTTAATTGCACCACTGGTTTGACTGTGTGCTCTAGCTTCTAACAACTGCCCTAATAAAACCAAAGTTAGTATTACCGTTGTTGCTTCAAAATACAAGTGAACGGTTCCGCCCTCGGTTTTGAATTCTGCTGGAAAAACATCTGGAAAAAAAAGTCCAAAAACACTAAATAAGAAAGCTACCCCTGAACCAATTCCGATAAGGGTAAACATATTGAGATTCCAACTAACCAGAGATTTCCAAGCACGAATAAAGAACATCCAAGCTGCATAAAAAACCACTGGTAACGACAAGCCAAACTGAATCCAATTCCAACTTTTCATCTCCATAATTTGCATCAATGGATTGTGAGGAATCATATCTGACATGGCAATTATAAAAATGGGCACCGTAAATAGCAATGCAATTTTCATCTTGTGGAGCAAATCCATGTACGCTTTATTTTCTTCGCTTTCAACAGGCTTCATTGCCACTAAATCCATACCACAAATAGGACAAGAACCTGGACCATCCTGCATAATTTGAGGATGCATCGGACAAGTATATTTAGATTTTACAACTGATAATTCAGGAGCCTTTACTAAATCCATGCCGCAAACGGGACAATCTCCTACTTCATCATAGACTTTATCCCCTTCGCAATGCATAGGACAATAATATTTTCCTGGTAATAAATTATGGAAACTTTCTTTTTGATGCTCATGTGTTCCACCAACACTACAACAAGATTTTTCGGCTACATCATTCTTATCCGAATGCAGTTTGTGTTCTCCTGACATTTCAATAGAATAGTTCCCAACAGCAGTTAGTACTTTTTGCAAAGTTGAGGTTGGAATATGTTCCTCCATTTCAAGGGTAGCTTGTGGTGGATCCAAAGTTACCTTAGCTTGAACACCATCTATTTCATTTAAAGTTTTTTCTACTTTTTTTCTACAACCATCGCATGACATTCCTTTTATTGTATAATTATGTGTCATTATTTCTTTATTTAAATTGTGTTATACAAATTTCAGAAAGAAAAGATTCAAATGTGTTGTAGAATTATGGAAGAGATTTGCATTATTTACAATTTGTTAATTTGTTTTCGTTTTTGATCTTTTAAGTTTCTAAAATAAGTTGGTGTAAAACCAGTTACTTTTTTAAACTGATTACTCAAATGCGCTACACTGCTATAATTCATTTGAAAAGCAATTTCACTTAAAGTTAATTCATTATAAACTAATAATTCTTTTACTCGTTCAATTTTTTGAAGGATATAAAAGTGTTCAATTGTAGTCCCTACAATTTCCGAGAACAATTTACTCAAGGCACTATAATCTTGGTTCAATTGTTCTACCAAATAATCAGATAGATTTACTTTGAGCTTTTCTTGGTGGTAATGTACATTTTCAATTATCAAGTTTTTAATTCGTTCAATAATCTGACTGGTTTTATCATTCAACAATTCGAAACCTAAAGCTTTTAATACAGCTTCAAATTGTTGTTTTTCATTTTCAATAATAGGTTTTTTCAATTGCACTTCCCCTAACTTAATACTCACAAATGGAATTTCAAATTGAACTAATGCTCCTTTTACGGCATCAATACAGCGATTGCAAACCATATTTTTGATATAAATCTTCATCTGTTTCTTTTTTCTAGTTTTACATCTTATGTCCTTCCATAGGATCGCTTCCTTTTCTGAACTTGTATTCACTATTTATGCCATAAGCACCTGTAATCACAATTTTTTTATCCGAATCTATTGGTGTTTTAATTTCAATAGTACCATTCTGTTCTAATCCTGTTTCGACCATCATATTCTCATAAACTCCTTTCTTTTTTTCTAACCAAATATAACTCCCTTTCTCTTCTCGTATCAAGGCGTCTGTAGGCACAAACAATCCTTTGACCTTCGATTGTGTGAGCTGTACTCGGGCTTGCATTCCTGGTTTTAATTGTAAATCCGTATTAGAAACTTCCATTCTTACTAGCAATAATCTCGAATCGGGATTGATTTCAGGATTGATAAAATTGACTTTGGAAGTCAATACTTTAGTTGGATAATCCGCAAAATGTACTTGAGCTGCTTGCCCAATTTTTAAACTTTTAGCATAATTTACATTCACTTGTGTTTCTAACCACAGTGACCCTAAATTTGCTAATTCTA
>JAHEBK010000340.1 GCA_024642295.1 Flavobacterium sp.
TGCTCATTCCTACAGCATCGGCACCAATAGTTCTCAAATAACGGTATTTGGCTCTGGTTTCAAGTTGTGGCCCTACCACACCTACATAGACTCCTTTGTGTAATACGATTCCGTTTTCCTGTGCTACAGCAACTGCTTTTTTATTCATTTCAGCATCATAAGGCGCGCTCATGTCAACAAAACGATCTCCAAAATCAGATACATTTTTAAATGCTAATGGCGAACCTCCTTGAAGATTAATATGGTCATCAATCAACATCATATCTCCTTTTTTATAGCTAAGATTCATCGCTCCAGCAGCATTGGATATCAATAATTTTTGAATTCCTAAAGCTTTTAAAACGCGAATAGGAAAGGTAATTTCTTGCAACGAATAGCCTTCGTACAAATGAAAACGACCTTGCATTACCACTACTTTTTTACCTTCTAAGGTTCCGTAAATTAATTTACCCGAATGGGATTCAACCGTAGAAACTGGAAAATGTGGAATATCTACATAATCAACTTCTTTCTCGATTTGGATATGGTCAACAAGTTGTCCTAATCCTGTTCCGAGAACGATTCCAAATTCAGGTGTGGTGAAGCCTTTGGATTGTAAAAAGGCAACGGATTCTTGAATTTTATTTTTCATTTGTTATTTTTTTATATATCACAAATTTTTATCTGTGTTAATCTGAGATTTAAACTAAATTCATTTGAACTCTATAAAATAAACTTAGTGGATCTTTGTGTCTCCTTTGTGCCCTTTGTGTTTAACTTTCCCTGTTTTAATCTCTGTTTACAATCAGTCTTTTTAGACTACTGTCCCTTGGCAACTGCTCCCTGCTCCTGCTGTGCAGCCATAACAATGTTGGGAGATAATGATATTTCTATTGGTTAATGCTTCTTCATTAAAATCTGAAATATGTTTTACTTTTGAAGCTACTTTAAGACCCAACATTTGGTTGAAATCGCAATCGTACAACCATCCATCCCAACTTACCGAAATAGTATTCGTACACATCACATTGGCAACAGCCATAGGATTAAAAGCTTCTACGAGCGAGTACATATAGTCTTCGTAATTTTCTGAAGCAATTAAATAATCTAAAAAACGTGAGATTGGTAAATTGGTTATCGCAAACAAACTATTGAAATCAATATTAAAATCTTCTTTTAAGGCTTTTTTAAAATCGTGTTCCAATGCCATTTGGTCTGTTGGTAAAAAAGCCCCGGAAGGATTGTACACCAAATCGAGTTTTAATTTACTACCTTCTTTTCCATACCCTACTTCGTTGAGCATTTGTAGTGCTTGAATCGATTTATCAAAAACACCATCGCCACGTTGTTTGTCTGTTTTTTCTCTTTTGTAAAAAGGCAAAGATGAAATGACATGAATATTATGTTTGGCAAAAAATGCTGGTAAATCGTGGTGTTTTTTATTGGCTAAAATAATCGTCAAATTCGACCGAACAATAAAATCCTGCACCCCTAATTTTGATGCTTCTTCGACAAACCAACGAAAATCAGGATTCATCTCTGGTGCACCACCCGTTAAATCTAAAGTATGTACAGCAGTATTTTTGATTACATCCAAACAATGCTGCATGGTTTCCCGTGTCATGATTTCTTTTCGATCCGGTCCTGCATCAACGTGACAATGTGCACACACTTGATTGCACATATACCCCACGTTGAGTTGAAGAATTTCTATCTTTTTGGGAAGCAAAGGAAAAGTTGCTGTTTTTTTAAGTTTTTCTACGAAGGTTGGTAAACTACCATCTTTAAAAACTCCGTTTGAAAGAATTTCTAATTGTTTTTCGGCATTTGAGAGTGCGCTATGTTTGGCTTGTAATGATTTCAACATTTATTTAAAAAATTTTAAGGTTCTGATGAGCTAAGATTCTATGTTTTTTTTTATTCTAAAAGACTTAGTCCCTTAAAATCTTAGCGTCTCAAAAAAACTACATCGAAAGTTTATCATATTTATTCATCATTTGTACACTATGCACTAGTGTAGCCCCACCACGAATGGCGGCTGCAACATGAACAGCTTCCATCATTTCTTCCTTGGTAATGCCTCGTTTAAGTCCATCTCCTGTATACGCATCAATACAATAAGGACATTGTACGGTATGTGAAACCGCCAAAGCTATCAATGATTTTTCGCGAGCAGAAAGACTGCCTTCTTCAAATACTTTTCCGTAATAATCAAAAAACTTATCTCCTAGTTCTTGGTTCCAATCGGATATTTTACCAAATTTTTTCAGGTCGGCTGGGTCGTAATAGGTTTTGTCCATTTCTTATAGTGTCTAATTTATTGCTCTTTATACATTCTCAAAAATACAATCTAGAAAACAAATAGAGATACGTTTAACTTTTATTTTGGGTTTTAATTCTTTTGCAAGTCTATCATGATACTGATTAATAAGACTTCAATCCTATTTATTCCTGACAGAAACTAAAAAATTATATTGATTGATCCAATAAAAATAATTCCTTCACAACTACACTATCCTATAATACATCATCATTCAGGTATATCACTGATAAAACAATCTTAAACACAATAACACATGAATTTCTTAAAATTGCAATTTTAAACAAAAAAACAGACAACCCCTTGAAAATATAGGGGTATGTATGTTTTAATTAATAAAAATCTAGTAATACACCTATTCATATAGCGTAAAAAACAAAAACACCTATAAAATAACAGGGTAATACTAAAATACACTATTATTAAAAAAACAG
>JAHEBK010000341.1 GCA_024642295.1 Flavobacterium sp.
TAGGACATTTGTTTCTTCAAAAATAGTACTAAACTATCTAGTAAATAGTGCCTAAATGATAATTTTTTTAAATTAATTCTAATTTAAGTCTAAAACCAATTATTTTTGCACCATCATTTAGAAAATGAAATAATCCATAACAATACAACAAGATGACTATTTTACTATTAGGTTCAGGAGGAAGAGAACATGCTTTTGCATGGAAAATGATTCAAAGTCCACTTTGTGATACACTTTATGTAGCGCCAGGAAATGCAGGAACGGCTTCTATTGCTACTAATGTGGCGATTAGCCCAACTGATTTTGATGCCATTAAAACCTTGGTTTTGGATAAAAAAATAGACATGGTTGTAGTAGGACCTGAAGATCCATTGGTAAAAGGAATTTTTGATTTTTTCAAAGATGATGCTCAATTAGCCCATATTCCAGTGATTGGCCCTTCAAAAATTGGTGCACAGTTAGAAGGTAGTAAAGAATTTGCTAAAGAATTTTTAGTAAAACATAATATTCCAACAGCAGCTTATGATAGTTTTACTGCTGAAACTGTTGAGGAAGGTTGTGCTTTTTTAGCAACTTTAAAAGCTCCTTTTGTTTTAAAGGCTGATGGTTTAGCGGCCGGAAAAGGCGTTTTGATTATTCAGGATTTGGCTGAAGCCCAAGAGGAATTAAGAAATATGTTGGTAGGACAAAAATTTGGTGCTGCAAGTTCAAAAGTGGTTATCGAAGAATTTTTGGATGGTATTGAGTTAAGCTGTTTTGTCCTTACAGATGGTAAAAGTTATAAAATATTGCCTACTGCCAAAGATTACAAACGTATTGGTGAAGGCGATACAGGATTGAATACAGGTGGTATGGGAGCTGTTTCTCCAGTACCTTATGTTGACGCTGTTTTGATGGAAAAAATAGAAACACGTATTGTAAAACCAACTATCGAAGGTTTTCAAAAAGACGGAATCGAATACAAAGGGTTTGTTTTTATTGGTTTAATCAATGTAAATAATGAACCTATCGTAATTGAATACAATGTGAGAATGGGAGATCCAGAAACCGAAGTAGTAGTTCCGAGATTGAAAACTGATTTGGTGGAATTGTTTTTGGCTGTAGCCAATGAAAAACTAGATCAAATTTCACTTGAAATAGATGAAAGAAGCGCTACAACAGTGATGTTAGTTTCTGGTGGTTACCCTGAGGATTTCGAAAAAGGAAAAATAATGACTGGTTTAGAAGACATAACTGATTCGATTGTTTTTCATGCAGGAACAAAATTAGAGGGAACAGATGTGTTGACCAATGGAGGACGTGTTATGGCCATTACCTCTTATGGCGATACCTTCCCAGAGGCCTTAGCCAAATCCTATAAAAACATCGAGAAAATACATTTTGATAAGATGAATTTCAGAAAAGATATCGGGAACGATTTACTGTAATGTAATCTCATAAAAAAATCCTCAATCTAAGTTAAGATTGAGGATTTTTTAAATTCAAGAACTATTATTGCTAATAGAATCTGATAAATTATTTCAAGAATGAATGTGCTGTAGTATCTTGATTTTCGGTACCAGCGTCATCAAATATTCTTAATTGTTTGATCCAATATACCATTGCAGCGGTACAAATAATCATAAATACCCAGTTAATAGTGTTTGCTACAAACCATGTTTTAAGTTCAAGAGAACGTAAAAAATCTAGTGGGGCAAATAAAATATTTACAAACAGGTATTGAATTCCTTCGAAAAATGCTTTCATATCGTAAAAATTATGTTGTTTTTTTAATTTAATCAATTGTAAATCTCTTTTTTAAAAGAATCTTTTCAACATGAAGCCGTCCTTTTTAAACAAATAGTATATTTACAGTCACAAAAGTATAAAATATCCTTATGATTACAAGTGTTTTTAAAAAATCTACACTATTAAATTTCATCTTAGTAGTAATTTTAATACTAGTTTTCTTTTTTGTCTATCAAATTCAAGATTTGACTTGGATCAATTCGGGTACTTCAATCATTGAAAAAACAGGATTGTTGACTTTGATTATTGGTTCTATTTTTATGACCAATTTTATAACTAAGAAAAACGGACTTTCGAAGGATAGTAGTTATACCGTACTGTTTTATCTTTTATTTTTAATTTTTTTTCCGTCATTATTTAATGACTACAATTTAATTTTAGCTAATTTTTTTGTGCTTTTAGCATTACGACGATTGATTTCGCTTCATTCGTTAAAGGCCTCAAAAGAAAAAATATTCGATGCTTCACTATGGATATTAGTGGCTTCGTTATTTCAATTTTGGTGTATTTTATATCTAGCATTAGTGTTTATTTCTATTATATTTCACGTTGCCCGAGATTATAGAAACTGGGTATTGCCTTTTATTGCTTTGTTTGTAGTTGGAACCATGGGCTTATTAGCATCATTAGTATTTGACTTTAATTTTATCGAAACCATTGAAAACGGCATAATGGTCAATACGGAGATTAATTATTTCACAAATAATTATCAAAATGCAGCTTTGTCTATTTATGCAACGATTGCTTTATTCTTTGTAGTATCAATGATGGGAACTGTATCAAGTCGCCCAGTACTTTTGCAATCTACCTACAAAAAGATTTTAGCTTCCTTTTTTATTGGGATTGTAATTTTTGTTATTTCACCTAATAAGAGTAATGATTTATTAGTTTTTACAATTGCACCTCTGGCAATTATGGCAACAAATCATATTGAATT
>JAHEBK010000342.1 GCA_024642295.1 Flavobacterium sp.
AAATTAACACTAATTAATTTGTATAAAACACTTTTAAATAGAACTTAAAAACATTTGTGCTAATTCGTGTTTAACTATTTATTCTACAAAGCTCTCGTCCTTAAAACCTATTAGATACAATTTGTTTTTCGCACGTGTCATCGCGGTGTACAACCAACGAATATAATCTCTATCAATACCGTTAGGTAAATACGGCTGTTCTACAAAAACGGTATTCCACTGCCCTCCTTGCGATTTATGACAAGTAATTGCATAGGAGAACTTTACCTGTAGTCCGTTAAAGTATTCATTTGCTTTAACTTTTTGAAATTTCTTGTACTTGGTCGTCTCGCTTTCGTAGTCTTTCATCACTTCCTCATACAAACGATTCGATTCTTCATAGCTTAAAGATGGCGACTCACTTTTGATGGTATCCAATAGCAAAACGGTTTCAAACGGAATCTGTTTTGGGTAATCGACCATTCTGATTTTTACTTTGGCAAACTTAAAACCGTACAATTCTTGAATTTTAAAAATCTCCAAAACTTCAATAATATCTCCATTGGCAATAAAACCAGCTTCGTCAGAATCTTTCAACCAAAAATAATTATTTTTCACCACCATCAAAAAATCCCCTGAGGACAATTCGCTTTCTTTATCAAGGATTTTGGAGCGAATTTGTTCATTGTATTGATTGGCTCTTTTATTAGAACGCACAATGAATGCGGTATCTTCAATACTGTAATTGCTATAAGCTGAATGGATTGCATCTTGAATGTCGTACCCATCAATAAGTCGTACAATATCCTTGAATTTCCGAACGTCAAATTGAAAATCAGTGATGAAAGAATCTTTTAATAATTCTCTTAATTCGGTTGCATTAAAGAGAATTCCAGAATCTTCTTCCTGACGCATAACTTCATCCAGTTCAATATGCTCTACTTCCTTATTGTAATGCAAACTTAAAGTATTAATATCGAGTGCAGGACTTACCTCTAAATTCACAGGAGGCAACTGCGCGGTATCTCCCAAGAGTATCATTTTACAATTCGTTCCTGAATAAACGTAGGAAATCAAATCATCCAACAACGACCCGTTTTCATATAATTTTGAATCCGAATTGGTGTCCGAAATCATGGATGCTTCATCGACTATAAAGATGGTGTTTTTATGTTTGTTAGGTTGCAGTACAAATGAAACGCCACCACCCGATGCTTTTTTAGGGAAATAGATTTTTTTGTGAATGGTAAAAGCTGGTTTATCCGAATAATTGGCAATTACTTTTGCCGCACGACCTGTGGGCGCTAGCAACACATACTTTTTATTGATTTCCAATAGATTGTTTACGATAGTCGAAATCACAGTTGTTTTCCCTGTTCCTGCATATCCTTTGAGTACAAAAATGGTGTCATTATGAGTCTCAGTTAAAAAAATAGCAATTTTTTGAAAAAAGATATCCTGTTGATAAGTAGGACTATACGGAAATTTATTTTTTAATAGACTGTAAAACTGGGAAGAAATCATTATTTGTGCAAAGTTGTAAAATGAACATCAAAGATAGTCTTTAGATTTTAGAATGTAGATTAACGATTGCTGATTTTTGATTTATCAAATTCAAAAAAAGTGAGCTGCAATCGAAAACTTTTCTTTCTGTAATAGTGTAGGTATAAATAATCAAGCATCTCGACTCCGCTCGATGTGACAATCGATTTTTCATTTGAAATTGTTTTTTGATATTAATTTTTGATATTGACATTGTCATTGAAATTGTTATTAAAATTTGTAAGTTTGCCAATAAAACAACTTCATTAATGGACATCACAGAAAAGAAATACAAAAGACTTTCTATTCAAGTTTCCTTGACTGGGCTTTCTTTTTGTTGTTTTGACACTTTAAACAACACCGTTTCTTCTTTTAATGAAGTCCATTTTGATACTATCGATAAAGGAATTAAAATTGAGGAATTGTTTTCGGATGCTTTTAATAAATACCCCGAATTAAACGAAACCTTTGATGATGTGTTAATAATCCACAACAACAATCTTTCGACTTTTGTGCCTACAGCCTTATTTGACGAGAATTATTTAGCTAGTTATTTGCAATACAATACTAAGGTTTTTGAAACCGATTTTTTTGCTTTTGACGAAATCAGTAATTACCAAATCAATTCGGTTTATATTCCTTATGTCAATATGAATAACTTTTTTATTGATAAATTTGGCGCTTTTGATTACAAACATGCCAACAGTATTTTGGTTACCAAGTTAATGGAGAAATCCAAAAACAACGATACTAAAACGATGTGGGTACATTTTAACGAAGGACATTTTGAAATTGTGGTGATACAAAATCAAAAGTTGCTTTTATTCAATTCTTTCGACTATTCAACTCCAGAAGATTTCTTGTATTACCTGCTTTTTACAGCTGAACAACTCAATATGAATCCTGAGAATTTCCCATTAGAATTAATTGGAAACATCATTACAGATAGTGATTTTTACAAAATAGCCTATCGATTTATTCGCAATGTCAGTTTGATTGATGTGGAGGATTTACGATGGAATAATTATTTTTCTGAGGCCGAAAACAGAAAACACTTTATACTTTTCAACTCATGAGAATCATTTCAGGTAAATACAAAGGCAGACGTATCTCACCACCCAAAGGGCTTCCTGTTCGACCAACGACTGATATGTCCAAAGAAGCATTATTTAATGTTTTGAATAATCATT
>JAHEBK010000034.1 GCA_024642295.1 Flavobacterium sp.
GTCATAACCATGACCAACAAAAACGGCTTGAGTTTTAGTGATATCCAAAGCATCAACAGTAATAGGATTATGAGTAGCTCTTGACATATAGGCACCAGTTGCTGACCACCCATTATATTTTAAAATAGCATCTATAAATACTGATTTTAATGTTCTAGACTCATAAAGAAGATTTCCTAATTCACCTTGGGATCTTGTACTATTATTATTTTGACAAAATGCTCCTGAAACCATTAATTTTGGAGTTTTCTCTCTCATTAAATCTCCTTCAAATTCACTTCCGTTTTTAGTAAAAGCTCCTAACGGGAACAACTCTACTTTACCTGTTAAAGCCACACCATCATCCGATGTTTTAATCCAGTTTCGCCCTTCTCCTTTAGATATAGATCCTTTTAGTCCATAATAAAAATTTTCCTTTTTCATTTTAGCATATTCAACAAATATTCCTAAGTCACGATCAATATTAAACTTGGAGTTATTAATACTTCGATCTGTAAGTTCTAAAGATCCTGAAGACACTACACGTTGGTGATTACCTGCTAATTTAGTTTGACCAAAACCAAAAATTAAGTCATTATTTGGCTTATAAAAAAACATACCATCCAATATCACATTTCCGCTATTTCCTACTATTACAGTTCCAATATCTCTAGCTGAGAAACCTAGTTCAACTTTGTAACCAAACTTTGGGTTAACAACAAATCCATCCAATTTCAATCGCATTCTTCTGATTTCACCTTCTACAACTCCCGACTTACCCTCTGCTTGCCCATAACCTATTCTGCTCTGAACCCTAAAACCTATATTCATTTGAAACAAACTATCTGCAGCTGTAAAACCTAGTTTTTTTCCAGACATATAATAATTTTCTAAAACTGACTTAGAAGACGTTGTTTTCTTCACTTCCTGAGCTATCGTAATTAATGTAAACAATAGCGAAATACTTAATAAAAATTTTTTCATTTTAACAATTAGTTATCATTGTGTTATTGCGATGCAAAACTAATGTTAATAAAAACCATGAATATTAAATTAATGTTACCATAAAGAAAACAAAAGGTAATTAAATATGCTTTAGAAGCACAAACAAACATACAATTTATTGATTACCAATATATTAATAAAAATAATGCATAGGCATAAGTTAAACAAAATGAAGATGATAATTAGTATTTTTATAGGTTTTTTTCTCAATAAATAACAAATCAAATTCCCTTCATTATCTGATTTATTAAAAAAAAGACATAACTAAACTATAATAATTCAACTTTAAGCACAAAAAAAGCTTCTTAAACCGTATCGATTTAAGAAGCTTTTCAATTTGCTTCAAACTTTTAAATAATTATTAAAAATTAATCTGAAGTTGTAATCTTAATAAATTCCCTTTTTGAGCATTGATTGGTTTTACAGCATCCTCATATCTTCTGCTTGAGATGGTATAATCCGCAACTAACTCAAAGTTTTTAAAAGGTTGCCATTCTACTCCAATTTCTAAATCATTAACTGAATAACTTCTAGCATCCAATTCATGTTTTTTTCCACCACGGTACATTTGATACTTCACAAATGGAAGCATCACTTGCTCATCCATTTTTATATTATAAAAGGCTTGCATATACCCCCCATACAATTTCTTTTGCTCAATTGTATTAGTAGCTGGATTATACTCAGGACCTGTACCAATATTATATTCAGCTTGAAACCCAAAAGGCTTTGGATACAAAACGACACTAGCCGCAGCACGTTGATCTAAATATTCACCATTAGGTTTTACTATAACACTCTTAGCTGTACTTATAGATTGTACTACATACTTTCCCGTATACCCTTGAATCCCAGCTTCAAATACTTGTCCGTTTTTAAACTCAAATGGATACGATACACGACCTACTATATGTTGGTTATTATTAGCCTCTGCTCTATTAGCCGTTTGACCATTATAAATACCAAGTCCTACAACTCCGTAATCACCTGAACCTTTTAAACCATCTCTAATTAAGTTTGAAAAAAGCTCTCTCTTTTCTTTTGGAGCCCAATAAAACATTACTCCCAAATCACGCTCATTAGCCACAGCACTATTCAAAGCATCATTACGATCAAGCGTTAATCTGTTTTGACTCGATTGCATATTTTCAAAACCGTAAGGAACTTTACTTTGACCTACTCTAAATCTAAATTCTTTTTTTGCGTCCAAAGAAACATCAACATAAGCATCTCTAATTTGCAAAAAATTATTACTTGTAGTTGATGCCGAAGAAGCAAAATCAGGTTGTATATAAATATACACACGATCGTGAACATTTCCAGAAAAGACTAGACGACCACGTCTTACAAAGAAACTATTGTTTCCTCCCCACGATCTATCACATTGCTCACAGCCTAAATCAGAATTTGTTTCTAATAGTTTATTATACCTCACTTGCATGTATCCTCTTAAGTTGATGGCTTCAAACCATTTTTTAGCAGGAATAACTTTAGTTTTTGGTGTTTCAGTTACTGATTGGGCCTGAACTGTTATCACCGCAAACACTAAAACAACTAGTGAAAAAATAATTTTTTTCATAACGATTAATTTTTTGTTAATTTTTCGGCAAATTTATAACAAGAGAAGGTTACCAATGTTAAGGTATCTTTAACAAAATGCAAATAAATCCTCGAAAAAAACGAAAAACTCACTTTAGTTAAGAAGTTATCTAACAAAAAAAGGAACCGCCTCAGCGATTCCTTTTTTGCATCAAAATAATACAGGGTTTTATCCCATTTTCTTTTGGTATACTTTTTCAAGGGTGAATGAAAACTCAGAACCAATTTCTAATTCACTTTCAACATATATCTTTTCTTTATGTGCCTCAACAATATGTTTTACAATAGCCAATCCCAAACCAGAACCCCCTTCTTCTCTTGAACCACTTTTATTAACTCTATAAAAACGCTCAAAAAGACGAGGCAAATGATGCTTAGCGATTCCACCTCCATCATCACTAATACGGACTAATACTTTTTTCTTAGTTAAATTCACAACAGAAACCTCCGTTGTACCATTTTCTTTCCCGTATTTAATAGAATTGACAATTAGATTTTCAATAACCTGTTGTATTCTATCCTTATCGCCTTTAACATAATTTGGCAAAGTAGGTCTATTTTCAAAAGCTAGAGTGATATTTTTTTTGTCGGCTTTAATCTCTAAAAGATCAAAAACATTTTGAATTAATTCATAAATATCAAATTCTGAATATTCTAAATTTAAATCACCCACTTCTAATTTGGTAATCATATCCAGATCTTCAACAATATATATCAATCGTTCAACTCCTTTTTCAGCACGTTTTAAATATTTTTTTCGAATCAATTTATCTTCCATTGCTCCATCCAATAAGGTCGAAATATAACCTTGAACAGTAAATAATGGCGTTTTTAACTCATGAGAAACATTCCCTAAAAACTCTCTTCGATATTCCTCACGAACCTGCAGTAATTCGATTTCGAGCTTTTTATCAGTTGCAAATTTCTTAATCTCCCTTGATAAAGTTTCCATATCTGTAGTGATGGGCTGATTGATTAATGTGCTGGCCTCTAACAAGGAAACATCATCGTATATTTTTTTGACTCGCCTATAGATAAAACGCTCTACACGATATTGTAAAACCAAAAAAGAAAATACAAATAAGATAAGACTAAAAATGGCTCCAAAAGAAAACAACATTGAAAATGATGGCTTATACATAACCACCACTAGCAAAATAACAAAAGCCGTAGAAAATAAACTGATATAAAAAGACGATTTTATAGCAAACTTATATGTTTTTTTAAAGCTAATTTTCATTATTTGACACCTCAGATTTAGTCTTAAAAAGAAAAATATTATTCTTTTTTGATAAAAGTACGCAATTTAGCTAAACTTCAAATTTATACCCTACCCCTTTTATTGTTTTGAATAACTCTTCTCCAATTTTTTCACGAAGTTTTCGAATGTGAACATCAATTGTTCTGCCACCTACTACTACTTCATTACCCCAAACTTTATCTAAAATCTCATCTCTTTTAAAAACCTTACCTGGTTTAGAAGCTAGTAAATAGAATAATTCGAATTCTTTTCTTGGCAATGCTATTTCTTGACCATTCATGACAATCTTATATTCTTCACGATTGATTTCGATACCACCTACATTTAATGTTTCGCTGTCCTGATCTGATTCTACTAACCTACGCAACAATGCTTTTACTTTACTTACTAACAATTTTGGCTTGATTGGCTTAGTTATATAATCATCTGCACCAACATCAAAACCAGCAACCTGTGAATAATCTTCACTTCTAGCGGTTAAGAAAGTTATAATAACATTATTCAATTCAGGGATTTTTCGAATGTTTTCACATGCTTCCATACCATCCATCTCTGGCATCATCACATCCATTATAATCAAATCTGGAATCTCCTTTTTGGCTTTAGTTATTGCCTCTTTACCATTTGATGCTGTGAAAATTTGGTATCCTTCTTGAGCAAGGTTGTAGCCTACAATTTCTAAGATATCCGGCTCATCATCAACTAGTAAAATTTTTGTGTTCTTGTTTTTCATATAATAGCAAAATAAGGTTAAATCATTAGATAAATATTACTTTTCCTTACTAATGATTACAATTGCGATTGTAAATATAACAATAAAATAATCGCTAAAAAGAAGGCTTTACGCTAATTTAATATCGTAACTATTTATTAATATTCCACAAACATAATCATAACAACTGATTAACCTCAACTTTACAAAAGCCCCGTTACTTTGCAAAAAATTTAATAAAACTATGAAACTTAAATTATTCATTTTAACATTTTTCATCTGTACACTTTCTTTTGGACAAATTAAAGGAACCATCACTGGGGTTCTAACTGATAAAGAATCAAACAATGAAACTTTACCTTTTGCTAACGTAATATTAAAAGGGACAAAAGCAAATACAACTACAGATATTGACGGAAAGTACACACTATCTATACTACCAGGAAACTATACTATTCAATTTAGTTTTGTAGGGTATGAACCTATTGAAGTTCCAGTAAATGTAGTAGCAGGAAAAACAATAACTATAAATAAAGCCTTATCTTCTGGAGGATATAAATTAGAAGATGTCATTATTACAACTAAAGTAAATAGACAAAAAGAAACAGCATTATTATTGGATCAAAAAAATGCTGTAGAAATAAAGCAAGCCATTGGAGCTCAAGAATTATCAAGAAAAGGGGTAAGCGATGTAGCGGCAGCAGTTACTAAAGTCAGCGGAATTACAAAACAAGAAGGCTCAGGAAGTGTTTTTGTTAGAGGTTTGGGAGATCGTTACAACGTAACCACTTTAAATGGGTTGCCACTTCCGTCAAATAATCCTAAAAACAAAAACATTCTTTTAGACATTTTTTCAACAGACATTGTTGAATCTATTGGAATTAGTAAAACATTCGAATCACAAAATTATGCTGATTTTGGAGGAGCAAATGTTGATATCGTTTCCAAAAAAATGACTGGATCTCCTTTTATACAAGTAGGTATTGGAGCCGGAGCCAATACTAATGTTGTAAAATTAGACCATTTTTATTTACAAGACGGACCTTCTTATTTTGGATTCAAAAACATAAGTGCACCAAGCGACCCATCGTTACCATACAACTACGCAACTAGTTGGGACAGACAAGAAAGAAAAAACACTTTGAACAACAACTTCTCATTATCTGGAGGAAAAAAATTTAATGTTGGAAAAAACGGGACTATCGGAGCATTCATAACGGCTTCTTTTGATGCTAACAATAAATTCAATGAAGGAGTTTATAGAACCAATATCACAGCACAAGGGAGAGCAAACTCTGATTTTTATAAAAAATCATATGAGTTCAATACCAATTCAACATTAATGGGAACTGCTGATTACAAAATCAACAGTGATAACTCGTTATTATTAACCTCATTATTCTTAAACTCAACATCACAAGATTATAGTGAATACGACGGACAAAATATAGAATTCCCTGGATTAGAAAATGGATTTATTAAACGTGGGACTTATACAAAAACACAATTAACCGTTAACCAATTAATAGGTAAACACAAACTGAATAAAAAATGGGACACTAACTGGGCTGTAGGTTATAGCATACTAGACAACACTGTTCCAGATAGAATGCAAAATACATTTGTAACTACTAGTGAAGGATCAACGGTTTTTACTTTTTTCAAAAACTCTAGTATTAATAATCACAGATATTTCCAAACTTTAACTGAAAATGAATTATCTGCAAATTTATCAGCTTCATATAAATTCAGCCAGGCAGATGATGAATTCAAAGGTAAGGCAACAATAGGGTACTCTGGTAAAATGAGAAATGTTGATTTTAATTCAACACAATATTCATTCTTCCCTGTGGCCAATTCTATTGTTTTTCCAGTTGAAGGTTTCAACAATACAGATTTTTACTTAAATAGTGGTAATTTTGATACCTCAAAAGGCAATAGTTCAGCTACTTTGACACAGTTTTACAATGGTAATTTAAATATTAGTGCTATTTATGGAAACATTAAATACGATTTGTCTGAAAAGTTATCCGTTATACTAGGAGGTCGTTTTGAACAAATAGAACAAGTGATTAACTATGCTAGTTTATTAGAGCCAGATGGTGGAGTGACAAAATTCACACCAGTAAAATTTCTACCTAGTTTAATTGCTAAATATAAATTGAACGAAAAACAAAACTTGAAATTTGCCGCTAGTAATACTTATACACTTCCTCAATTCAAGGAAAAAGCTAAAATTATTTTCCAAGAAGTAGGACAAGATTACGAAGGAAACGATAAACTTTACGCCTCAACTAACTACAATGCCGATTTAAGCTGGGAACTATACCCTAGCTCAGATGAATTAATTTCGGTTACTGCTTTTGGAAAATTAATTCAAAACCCGATTAATGAAATGTTCACCAATTCCTCTTCAGGAAACATTACTTGGGCTAACACAGGTGACCAAGCAGTTGTAGCTGGTATCGAATTAGAATTCAGAAAAAACATCTTTGAAGTTAGCGATGAAAACAATTTAAAACAAAAATTGGCTTTTGGATTCAACGGGTCATATATGTATCATGATCAAGATTTAGACAATGAAAAAGTAGTTATTGAAAATGGATTTGGAGCAAATTTTACGTACACAAATTCTAAACTTTCTGGAGCTTCTGATTTCTTAGCAAATGCTGATATAACATTTACAAAAGAATTTAAAAACGAAAAAGACTTTTCAGCGACATTGACTTACGCCTATGTTTCAGACAAATTAGCTGTTATTGGAACTTCAGAAAGAGGGAACCTTATAGACAAAGCAATAAACAACTTAGACTTTATTCTTAAATCTAGTTTAAATAAAAACTTAAAACTAGGATTATCTTATAAAAATATATTAAATCCTGCTTATAGAAGAGTTATTGAACAAAGTAAAGCACCTAATGTTAAAGCTAATGATGTATTGGCAAGTTCTTACAAAATAGGATCAAACCTAAGTTTATCTCTAACTTATAAGTTCTAAAAAATACAACCTAATAATATATCCAAATGGGGTAGTTGTTCTAGAACAACTACCCCATTTTGCACTCATTCCTAGTATGTAAATTTAATGTTAATCAACTAGTAAACACAACAACAATTCTTAACAGGAAAGTAATAATCACTTAACGTGATTAAAACACCTAATATGTTTCTTTGTGGTGTAAAAAATAAACAAAAAAATAAACAAATGAAAAAATCAATTTTAGCAATTTTAGCAGTAGCATCAATTGCATTTACAAGTTGTAATCCAGACGAAACAACTGCGTCAAGTACTTTTGAATTAAAAGTAGACGATTTAAAAGGTAGCATTAATGACGGTACTGTAACATTAGATCCAACAAAAACTTACACTTTAACAGGAGGATTAACAGTAAAATCTGGAGCTACATTAATTATTCCTGCTGGAACAACAATCAAATCTGATCCAACAGCAGATACAGAAAAAGCGAAAACAATTTTCATAGCAGTTTCAAGAGGTGCAAAAATATTCGTTAACGGTACAGCAACTAAACCTGTAGTAATGACATCTGGAAAAGTTTCTCCAACAGAAGGAAACTGGGGAGGTTTAATTATCTGTGGTGACGCAAAAGTAAACACAGGTGATAACGGTACTTCTGAAGTAGGTGGCTTACTTTACGGCGGTAACAATAATGCAGATTCATCAGGATCAATTACTTACTTGAAAATTTCTTATACTGGGTCAAAATTTAGTGATACTAAAGAATATAACGGAGTTTCTTTCTTTGGAGTAGGTAGTGGAACTGTAGTAAACAACATCTATACTTATGAAAGTGGTGATGATGCAGTTGAGTTTTTTGGAGGTGCAGTGAATGCTTCTAACTTAGTACTTATCAATTCTTATGATGATTCATTAGATTATGCTGATGGATATATTGGAACAATCACAAACGTTTATATCTCTGGGGTTTCATTTGGAGGAATTGAAGGATCAAACAATGGAGCAAATGATATTGCTACTCCAATGACTGATGCTAAAATCTCAAACATCTCAATCGTAAAAGGAACTGAAGCGAAATTTACAGCTTCTGAAAAAGCAATCAACTTCAAAGAAGGTGGTGGAAAACAAACGTACACTAACTTATATGTACATAGCGATATGCCTTCAATTTTTGCTAAGTTAGATTCTGGTACTGGTGCTACTGCAAGAATTGCAGCAGGTGACTTCAAAATCAACACTATCAACTTTGTAACTGCAAACAATACTGTTGCAACTTATGTAGCAGCTCAAACTGGTGCTGGTAACGGAGCTACTTTACCAACTTGGGCAGATTGGACAAAAAATAATTAATAGTAAAACAAATTCACAAAAACCTCCCAAATTTGGGAGGTTTTTTTGTTGATAACTATTTTTTATATATATTTACTCATTATAAATAGTTGCGATGGCAAAAAAATACTTTTATATTATTCTCTTAATGGCATTTCTTGGTTCCTTTAGCGTAAAAGCTCAGGACACTAAGCAATTGTCTAAAACACAAGAAAGCACTTCAATTGAAGGTTTAAACTTGTATCCAAACCCTGTGAATAATGGCAAAGTATCTATTTCGACTAAAAATGATTCCAATAAAGACATTATAATTTTCGACTTACTTGGGAAAAAAATAGTACAAACTCAGCTTAGCGGTAAAGAGCTAAATGTTTCTAGTTTATCTCCTGGAGTTTATATTATTAAAATAATTGAAGACAATGCTTCAGCTACAAGAAAATTAATCGTACGATAATATTTACTAAAAATATATTAAAAAAGCTCCAATTCATTCTTGGAGCTTTTTTATTTTAATTTTTGTCCCCTCCTGGAATTTATTAATAAATTTACCAAACTAGATACTCCAAAAGAATTAGTTTTGTATCCTGTAAAAATAACTTTTGGATTATAAAAAATGAATCTACTACAATGCCAAACGAACGCATCATATTAGGAATTGACCCTGGAACCACTATAATGGGTTTTGGACTAATTAAAGTAGTCAATAAAAAAATGACGTTTTTACAATTGAATGAATTGCAATTGTCCAAGTACGACAATCACTATCAAAAATTGAAAATTATTTTTGAACGTACCATCGAATTAATTGAAACCCACCATCCAGACGAAATTGCCATTGAAGCCCCTTTCTTTGGGAAAAATGTGCAATCTATGTTAAAACTAGGAAGAGCGCAAGGTGTGGCGATGGCGGCAGGGTTATCCAGAGGAATCCCCATAACCGAATACGAACCCAAAAAAATAAAAATGGCGATTACTGGCAACGGTAATGCTAGTAAAGAACAAGTCGCTAAAATGCTCCAACAACTTTTAGGGCTAAAAGAATTGCCTAAAAATCTCGATTCCACAGATGGATTAGCCGCAGCGGTTTGTCATTTTTTCAATTCTGGGAAAGTTGAGGTTGGAAAAAGTTATTCGGGTTG
>JAHEBK010000343.1 GCA_024642295.1 Flavobacterium sp.
GTAAAGTAGAATCTATAGAGGGAGCTTTGATGCTGACCACCATGTTGGATTATGCTGAAAAACAAGTCGAAAAAATAAAAACACTCGAAAGAGCATTTACAAAAGCAGTACCATTAAAAGACTTAAACGGAAGAGACAAAGATTTAGAAAAACTAGTACAACATCATTACTATCCTATAAGTACTTTAATCGAAAATTTTAGTTTTTCATCAACTATCTTTAGACATTCGCTCCGTATTACCATTACCATCTTAACAGGTTTTATCCTTGGAAAAATACTTCCTTTTCAAAATGTCTATTGGATTTTACTTACCGTAGTAGTTATTATGAGACCTGGATATGGATTAACAAAAGAGCGCACCTATCATCGATTTATAGGAACCGTCTTAGGAGGTATTATTGCCTTTTCTATACTTTCACTTACTCCTAACACGACCATTATTGGAAGTTTGTGTATACTAGCGATGATTTTGGGATTTTCATTTAATCCTTCCAATTATAAAATCGGAACTACTTTCATTACTATTCATGTTATTTTCATATTTGCGATTCTCACGCCTGATATGGAAAACTTGATTCAGTATCGAATTCTTGATACTATCGTTGGGGCTGTTTTGGCTATTTTGGCTAATTATTTTCTTTGGCCTAGTTGGGAATTTTTGAATACTCCTGAATATCTTGAAAAATCTATTGAAGCGAATCGCAATTACCTCAAAGAAATTGCGACTTTATACAACAACAAGGGTACGGTTCCACATTCCTACCGATTAGCGAGAAATCAATCTTTTATTGAAGTAGGAAATTTAATGGCTTCCTTCCAAAGAATGCTTCAAGAACCCACATCCAAACAAAACAACCTCAATCTTTTCTACAAACTGACAGTAATTAATCACGCTTTTCTTTCGTCATCTGCTTCATTAGGTACTTATACCCAATCACATAAAACAACTAAAGCTTCTGACTCTTTCAATAATGCGATCAATCAAATTATTAAAAAATTAGATTTTGCCATTTTGCTTTTAAAAGAGAATCTGACTGAAACAAAAGAAGAACCAAGTAATAACGATTTAACTAAAAATTTCAACGAATTAAAAAACATTCAATCAAGAGAACTAAAAGAAAATCACGATTTAAGTGAAATATCATTCCTACTTAAAATGCAAGAAGTTCAACTCGTTATTGAACAACTTATCTGGCTTAACAATCTATCAGATACTATTGTAAAAACGACAAAACAATTATTAAACGAAACTAATAAAAAATCCCAATCGAACTAGATTGGGATTTTTAGATATAATTAAAATGAGTATTATTTCAGTTTTAAAACTTCAGCAGTTTCTTTTCTAATTTTCTCTAATAACTCAGGATTTTTATTTAATTCCTGACTATAAGAAGGAATCATTTTCTTTAATTTATCTTGCCATTCAGCGGAGTTAATTTTGTTTTTATAACACCTTCCAATTACATCTATCATAATTGAAACAGCCGTTGAAGCCCCAGGCGAAGCTCCTAATAAAACAGACAAACTTCCGTCACCAGAGGTAATCACTTCGGTTCCAAATTCTAATTTCCCACCTTCTTTTTCATCTTTCTTGATAACTTGAACTCTTTGACCAGCACGCTCAATTACCCAATCCTTAGATTTAGCATTTGGCACATATTCTCTCAAAGCTTTGATTCTATCAGCTGGAGATTGTCTTACTTGTTCAATCAAATATTTAGTTAATGGAATATTTTTGTATCCTGCAATAACCATAGGTACAATATTGTCTAATTGAATTGATTTTGGCAAATCAGAATATTTACCGTTTTTCAAGAAGCGAGTTGAAAATCCTGCAAATGGGCCAAACAATAATTGTTTTTCACCATTAATCATTCTTGAATCAATATGTGGAACTGACATTGGAGGCGCACCTACACTGGCTTTTCCATACACTTTTGACTCATGCTGAGCAATAACTTCTGGATTGGTACATTTTAACCATTGCCCACTTACTGGAAAGCCTCCAAACCCTTTTCCTTCAGGAATATCTGCTTTTTCAAGTAGAGGCAATGACCCTCCTCCTGCGCCAATAAATACAAATTTAGTATAGGCTTTTCTCTTTTGATCCGAACCTAAATCAGTGATTTTAATTCTCCAAGAGTTATCTCCTCGTTGTTTCAAGTCACGAACTTCATGATTAAAATACATATTCACTCCATCCATTTGAGACAAATAAGCAAACATACTTCTGGTTAATTCCCCGAAATTCACATCAGTCCCTATTGCCATAGAAGTCCCTGCTACTTTTTCAGATTCTTTACGACCTTCCATCACTAGAGGCATCCATTCTTTCAATTGAGAAAAATCAGTACTATAAAGCATATCCTTAAAAAGTGGATTGGCTTGTAATGCTTTGTATCTCTTATCAAGATACTTTACATTTTTATCTCCCCAAACAAAACTCATATGAGGAATACTTTTGATAAAATTTTCAGGAGCTGGCACTTTTCCTTCTTGTACTAAATATGCCCAAAATTGACGAGAAACTTCAAAAGATTCAGCTATACTAATTGCTTTTTTAGGATCAATACTTCCGTCTTTTCCCTCAGGCGTATAATTCAATTCACAAAAAGCAGAATGCCCCGTCCCTGCGTTATTCCAAGCGTCAGAACTTTCAGCAGCCGCTTTGTCTAATCTTTCGTAAATATCAATTTTTAAAT
>JAHEBK010000035.1 GCA_024642295.1 Flavobacterium sp.
TATCGGTTAGGACGCATGGTTTTCATCCATGTAAGAGCGGTTCGATTCCGCTACGGGCTACAATTTTTTATAAGAGTAAAGTTATCCTGAACTAAGAGGGAAAAATGGCCCGTTCGTCTATCGGTTAGGACGCATGGTTTTCATCCATGTAAGAGCGGTTCGATTCCGCTACGGGCTACAATAAAATCTAAATTTTAGATTGTTAACCAACTTAGAAGGATAATGGTCCGTTCGTCTAGGGGTTAGGACGCCAAGATTTCGTCTTGGTAACAGGGGTTCGATTCCCTTACGGACTACAATTAAAAAAATAATAAAAGATAAAAATATAATAAAATGGCAAATCATAAGTCAGCATTAAAAAGAATCAGAAGTAACGAAAAGAAAAGAGTGTTAAACAGATACCAACACAAAACTACTCGTAATGCTATCAAAGCGTTAAGGATAGCTACTGATAAATCTGATGCTACTTCTAAATTGTCAAGTGTTATTTCAATGATTGATAAGTTAGCTAAGAAAAATATCATTCATGATAACAAAGCTTCTAACTTGAAATCTAAGTTAACTAAATTTGTTGCAAAATTGTAATACTTACATTTTGTGAAAAATATTTTAAAAGCTCCTTTTTAAGGGGCTTTTTTGTTTTGGTATAATTTGTGGAAATATTGGATCAATCTCAAAAGGGATCAATCTCAAAAGTTGGGGATTAGCCGAAAATGTTAGACAATCTGAATAAAAAGAAATCTATTTTTCTGACCTCTCTAAATTGACTTCTGGACGCTTTAATTTTGGATAAATCTAAAACTGAGGAGTATGAAATGAAGGATTAGGTATTTTGGAGGATTGATTTTTCAGAAGTATAAAATGGACTATTGAAAAAGATTTTATAAGGTCTGTTTTTTTTATTGTATTTGAATGTAGAATGAATTTTTTATAAGTCTTCTATTTTTGTATTTATGTATGCGAGCATGGATATTGAAATAGGCTTAGATAAAAAGTCAATTACCATTGGGTATTTTTTTGCTTTTTCTAAGTCTTCGGGGTCTATGGTTGAAGAAAGAACAATGATTTTTGTTTTGTTGTACGTATCGTATTGAGAGTTGCTAAAGCAGTCTAGAAATTCCCATCCACCCATTATAGGCATGTTTAAGTCTAAAAAAATAAGCTGAGGAAGTGATTCTGAGTTGTTGGATTCTTTGATGTTGTTGAAATATTTGAGTGCTTCTTCGCCATTTTGTGCTGTTATAGTTTCTTTAGAGAAAGAAGTTTTAGAAATAACTTTTTTGCATAACATTAATGTTATTGGGTCGTCATCTATACAAAGTATTTTGTCTAGCATTTTTTTATTTGTTTATGAATGTTAAAGTGAATGTTGTTCCTTTGTCAACCTCGCTTTCTATGCTAATTGTACCACCAAGAGCTTCTACTTGTGATTTTACTAGGTATAATCCTAATCCTTTGCTGTCAGGGTGATTGTGGAAACGTTGGTAAAGACCGAAAACTTTGTCTCCATTGCGGTT
Source organism: Flavobacterium sp. (assembly GCA_024642295.1). Taxonomy (GTDB): domain Bacteria; phylum Bacteroidota; class Bacteroidia; order Flavobacteriales; family Flavobacteriaceae; genus Flavobacterium. The sequence goes on from JAHEBK010000035.1 coordinate 1,518, forward strand.
TAAGTCTATCCCGATTCCGTTGTCTTTAAAAATTAAGGTAACTATGTCGTTAGTTTGTTCTGCTATTATGCTAATTCTTAAAATTCTTTTGTCTGATTTGTATTTAAGAGCGTTAGATAGTAGGTTGAGTAATATGCTTTCTACGTACGGTTTATTTGTGTTTATTGCGGGTACTTTTGTGAAATCTATCTTTAATATTGGTCTGTGTAGGTCAATTTGAGAAGATAGTTGATTGAAGACATGTTCGAATACGTCATTAAGATAAATAGTTTCTTTTTCAGTAGTTATGTTGTCTTTTATAATCATGACATTGGTTAGGTCATTGATGGTTTCGTTGAGTAGGAGGGTTGATTTGTTGAAACCATGCAAAATCTCTTTTAGTTCAATATCTTCAATTGTGATGTCTTCAACTAGGTTTAATAATCCTATTAGGTTTGAAATTGGAGCCCTGAGGTTGTGTGAGGTAATATATGAGAATTGTTTTAAATCTTTGTTATTTTGAGTAAGTTCTCGAATTAATTGTTCTTTTTCTTTTTCTTGTCTTTTTTCTTCTGAAATATCTCTTTGAATGGATATCCAGTGTGAAATCTCTTTTTCGGCATTGTAAATAGGGATCATTGAGAAATGAAGCCAAAATTCTTCACCATTTTTTTTGTAGCTAATCATTTCAACAACACATTCTTTTTTTTCTGTAATGGCTGCTACTACTTTTTTGATGATTTTGATATCGGTATTAGGGCCACTTAAAAAATCGGGAGATTTATGAAGTATTTCATTGGAACTGTAGCCTGTCATAGTTGTGAAAGCAGGGTTTACATATACTATTTTAGGTAGCTTTGTTTTGTTGAAATGAGCTTCTGTAATGATGATGGAATCTTTGGTCTGTAAAATTACGGTTTCAAGTAATCGTAATCTTAATTCTTCTTCTTTTCTTTGTGTGATGTCTTGTATTGCTCCAATCATTCGAATGGCTTTACCTGTTTCGTCTTTTAGGAGAAATCCTCTGTCAAGAACATATTTGTATGTTCCGTCTGCGCATTTAAAACGATACTCATCTTGCCAGTTTTCTGTTTTTTGCTCAATAAAAGAATATAATTTAATAGACATTTTTATACTGTCTTCTGGGTGTATGTTTTGAAACCACCAACTTGAGCTATCTCCAACTTGGTCTGGTTCGTATCCATAAATTCCTTTAATCCCTTTGTTCCAGAATAGTTTGTCTTCTACGATGTTCCAGTCCCAAATGGTGTCGCTAGTTGCTTTGGCAACGATATCGTATTTCTCGTTTGATTCTTTAATTTCATCATTGATTTTATTTAATTTTTCAAAAACAGTCTTGCTTTTTTTGTTGTTTTGGCTTAGAATGTTTCTGAAAATCAATCCAGTAAAAATTACCAGAAAAGTGTCTTTAATGAAGTTAAATGTGAGGTAGTTTTCAGGCTGTATAAATTTTATACAAAGTTTGTGAAAAACAATTACTGCAAAGAGCGCAATAATTAAATATACGAGTGTTATTTGGTTCGATTTGTTTTTCATTACTCAAATGTAATTAAATATTGTGAATTATGAAATATCTAATAAATTATTTTAATTCGATGTTTAACGGCTGTTTTTTTTTGTCTCAGAGTTAACTCTATGTAAACTATTTGATAAATATTTTTTATATCAAAATAAAGTGTACCTTTGCACCCATTAAAAATCACAGATGGAATCAATTAGAAATATTGCAATTATTGCCCACGTCGATCACGGTAAAACAACTTTGGTTGATAAAATTATGTATCACTGTCAATTATTTCGTGACAACGAAAACACAGGTGACTTAATCCTTGATAACAACGACTTAGAGCGTGAAAGAGGTATTACTATTACATCTAAAAATGTATCAGTACAGTATAAGGGAACAAAAATTAACATTATTGATACTCCTGGTCACGCCGATTTCGGTGGTGAGGTAGAACGTGTATTGAATATGGCCGATGGAGTTTGTTTGTTAGTGGATGCGTTTGAAGGCCCAATGCCTCAAACTCGTTTTGTATTGCAAAAAGCATTAGACCTTGGTCTAAAACCATGTGTTGTTGTTAATAAAGTGGATAAAGAAAACTGTACTCCTGAAGAAGTTCATGAAAAAGTTTTTGACCTAATGTTTGAATTAGGTGCAACTGAAGAGCAATTGGATTTTCCAACTGTTTATGGTTCAGCTAAGAACAACTGGATGTCTGAAGATTTTAAAGTGCAGACAGAAAATATTGAGCCATTATTAGATATGGTTATCGCAAATGTGCCAGCACCTAAAGTTTCTGAAGGAACACCACAAATGTTGATTACTTCTTTAGATTTTTCAGCTTTTACAGGTCGTATTGCTATTGGCCGTCTTGAAAGAGGTGTTTTGAAAGAAGGAATGCCAATCTCTCTTGTAAAAAGAGATGGTAAAGTTATCAAATCTAGAATTAAAGAATTACATACTTTTGAAGGTCTTGGACGTAAAAAAGTAGAACAAGTTATAGCTGGAGATATTTGTGCAATTGTTGGTGTTGAAGGTTTTGAAATTGGTGATACTATTGCTGATTTTGAAAATCCTGAAGGATTAGCTTCAATTGCTATTGATGAGCCAACAATGAGTATGTTGTTTACAATTAACGATTCTCCGTTTTTTGGTAAAGAAGGTAAATTTGTTACTTCTCGTCATATTAGAGAAAGATTGACTAAAGAGTTAGAGAAAAACTTAGCAATGAAATTGGGTGAAACTGATTCTGCAGATAAGTTTATGGTTTTTGGTCGTGGTGTACTTCACTTGTCTGTTCTTATTGAAACAATGAGAAGAGAAGGGTATGAGTTGCAAATTGGTCAGCCTCAAGTTATCATCAAAGAAATTGATGGCGTGAAATGTGAGCCTATCGAGGAATTAACAATTGACTTGCCAGAAAATCTTTCAGGTAGAGCAGTTGAGTTTGTAACAATTCGTAAAGGTGAAATGCTTTCTATGGAAGGTAAAAATGACCGTATGATTGTGAAATTTAATATTCCTTCTCGTGGAATTATCGGTTTGCGTAATCAATTATTGACAGCTACTGCTGGTGAAGCAATTATGTCACACCGTTTTATTGGATATGAGCCTTTTAAAGGAGCTATTCCAGGACGTAACAATGGTTCTTTAATTTCTATGGAAAATGGAAAAGCAATTCCTTATTCTATCGATAAATTACAAGATCGTGGTAAATTCTTCGTTGAGCCAAATGCTGAAATCTACGAAGGTCAAGTTATTGGTGAAAATAGCCGTAGTGATGATATGTGTATTAACGTAACGAAAGCTAAGAAACAATCTAACGTTCGTTCTTCTGGAAATGATGAAAAAGCAAGGATTATTCCTCCAATCATTTTCTCATTAGAGGAAGCATTAGAATATATTCAAAAAGATGAATACGTTGAGGTTACTCCAAAATCTATTCGTTTGAGAAAAATTTATTTGACTGAAACAGATAGAAAAAGATATAAAATTTAATATATCAGTATTATTATAAAATAGACAACTGTCTGAATTTATAATTAATTATAATAGTGATGAGCTCGATATTGTTTCGGGCTCATTTTTTTTATTTTTTTAGTTACCTTTTGGATGATGTTAATTGTTAAATAGAACTTATTTAAATCTTTTAGTATATAAGTTGTTACTCGACTTTAATTAGAATTGTTAATTTAATTTAACAGTATTTTGAGTAAGGGTTACTCTAACCTAATTTTATATTTCTTGACGCTATGACTAATAAAAAAAGTAATGAGAATTACTTTTTGATTTTTTAATTTAGGACACTGATTTTTGTAATTTAAACGCAATGAGTTTTTGTTTAAATGTAAATATTAATTAAAGTTTCTTAAGGTGCTGGTTACTAGTGTTTAAATTGTTGATTTGTGAACAATGGTATTGATGATTTCGAATTTGTCAAGTACTCCTGATTGTCTCCAAAGTTGCTCTCCGTTTTGAAATAAAATCATAGTGGGAACACCGCGTACTTGATAATGTGAAGCAATGCTTGGATTTTTATCTACATCTATTTTAACAATAGAAATTTTGTCTCCTAAATCGTCTTTGACTTGTTTTAATATAGGAGCAAGTGTTTTACAAGGGCCACACCAAGTGGCAAAAAAATCAATTAAAACGGGTTTGTCAGAATTGATTATTGTATCGAAACTAGCATTCATTTTTTACTTTTTAAGGTTATTAAATGATTTTTTTCTGTTTATTCAAAATATTCCATTTTAAAATCACCAATGTGTTTTTTGTTTTCAGAAATCATCTTTTTATGCTTGAAAAAGTTGATTAATCCAAATAGCAAAATGATAAATCCTACCAAATAAAATGTGTATTCTATCAATACTCCATTCTCAATTTTTAAAAGATTTCGGGTGCTTAATCCTGCAACCGAAAAATACATGGACGTTCTTAGAAAAGATAAAACCGTTGTTTGGTTTGCTAAAGTTGTTCTTTGTAGTGCCAGTTTTTCTCTTAGGACTAAATCCTTCTTTATTTTTTCGGACATTAATTTTATGTTTTAGTTTATTTTTTTTTGCAGGTGTTAATACCAAAGGGTAAATATAACGGACAAAAACTAATTAAACTGGTGATAAGGAAAATGATTCCGAATGCACTTAAAACAATTCCAATTGTACCAGTGATGATATTGGTAAAATAAAGTCCTAGAATAATAAGGGCAATTATAACTCTTATCATTTTATCTGTTGTACCCATATTTTTTTTCATAGTCTGATGTATTTGTTGTTTTTATTTAATGAAATTATAAGGTTTTACTTTGGCAAACAAAATCGGTTTTTGGTAGTTTTGTTTTTGCAATGGCAGCAAAACCACCTTCAATTTCAGTGAAATTTCTAAAACCTCTCGCTTGTAAAATCGATGCCGCAATCATGCTTCTATAACCACCTCCACAATGTAGGTAAAAATGTTCTTTTGGATTAATGGTTTCGATCCAATCGTTAATATTTGCTAAAGGTCTTAAATAGGCATCTTCCAAATGTTCTGCTTGGTATTCACTCTCTTTACGAATATCTAGTACTTTGCTTTCGCCAATTTTAACCTCTTTTTCAAAAGTTTCAGCAGTAATTCTGTTTACAGTATCGATTTCTTTACCACTTTTTTCCCAAGCTTCAAAGCCGCCTTCTAAATGCCCTACTAGATTATCAAACCCAACACGGCTTAATCGAGTAACGGTTTCTTCCTCTTGACCTTGACCAGTAATCAATAAAATTGGTTGTTTTACATCTGCAATCAATTCACCTACCCAAAGAGCAAAACCACCGTCAATACCGATGTTAATTGATTGTGGAATATGTCCTTTTGCAAATTGATGATCATCACGACTGTCCAAAATCAAAGCACCTGAATCTTCTGCAACAGCTTCAAAATCTTCTATTTTTATGGCTTTCATACCATGATTTAAAACGCTTTCAAAGCTCTCATAACCTTGTTTGTTCATGGCTACATTCATTCCAAAATATGCCGGTGGAGGTAATAAACCATCGGTTACTTCTTGGATAAATTCGGCTTCAGTCATATTGGCTCTCAAAGCGTAATTGGTTGCTTTTTGGTTACCAATAGTCGAAATGGTTTCTTTACTCATGTTTTTTCCACAAGCACTTCCAGCTCCGTGTGCAGGATAAACAATTACATCATCAGGCAAAGTCATGATTTTATCTCGAAGGGAATGAAATAAAATACCTGCTAATTGCTCTTGTGTCATCGAAGCTGCTTTTTGAGCTAAATCGGGTCTTCCTACGTCACCAATAAACAAAGTGTCGCCTGAAAATATAGCGTATTCTTTACCATTTTTGTCTAAGAGTAAATAGGTACTACTTTCCATAGTGTGACCGGGTGTATGAAGCACTTTTATAGTGATAGTGCCAATTTTAAATTCTTGTCCATCAGTGGCAATAATAGCCTCAAATTCAGGATTTGCATTTGGTCCATATACTATTGGTGCTCCTGTTTTTTCAGATAAATCAACATGACCAGAAACAAAATCAGCATGAAAATGAGTTTCAAAAACATATTTTAATTTTACTTTATCTCTTTCTAAACGGTCAATATATGGTTGTGTTTCTCGTAACGGATCAATTATAGCTGCTTCACCATTTGAAGTAATATAGTAGGCTCCTTGAGCTAAACATCCTGTGTATATTTGTTCTATTTGCATAATGAATTATTTGTTTTAATGATATTACAAAGGTAGAACACGTATTTGTCTTTAAGGGTGACTAAAGTTACACAAATGAATTCATTTTTTTAAATAGAAATCAGGTATTGATTTGTTAAAAGAAATGTTATATCTATTCAAAATACCTTTTTGTTATACACTATATAGTAGGTTTAAGTTTTGACGGTTAAAAAACCTATTTTTAAATGGTATTTGTAACCGTTTTAAAGTTCGTTTTGGTTAATTTTGCACAAAAAAAATCTTATGGAAGAAATGCTGTTTTATGACCGAATGCAGTTCGCATTTACCATTACTTTTCACTACCTCTTTCCACAATTAACAATGGGACTTTCATTAATCATTGTTTATTTTAAATGGAAATTTATAAAAACAAATGATCCTCATTACAATAAAGCTACCCATTTTTGGATGCGAATTTTTGCACTTAATTTTGCAATGGGAGTGGTCACAGGAATTCCAATGGAGTTTCAATTTGGAACTAACTGGGCAAAGTTTTCAGAACTCACTGGTGGTATTATAGGACAAACACTTGCTATGGAAGGAATGTTTTCCTTTTTCTTAGAATCTTCCTTTTTAGGGATGTTTCTCTTTGGTGAAAAAATCCTGGGTCATCGTTGGCATTTTGTAACGGGATTATTAATCTGTTTGGGATCTTGGGCTAGTGGTTTTTTAATTATTGCTACCCATTCTTGGATGCAGCATCCAGTAGGCTATGAGGTCTTGGCTAATGGAAAATATATTCTTAATAATTTTGGAGCTTTGTTTACTAATGTTTGGTTGTGGCCTTCGTTTTTACACAATCAAGCCGCTTCGATGGTGACAAGTTCGTTTGTAGTTGCAGGAATTGGAGCTTTTTATATTTTAAGCAATCGCAATGTGTCTTACGGGAAATTATTCTTAAAAACAGGAGTGGTTTTTGGATTGATTTCAAGTGTAATTGTTGCTGTACCAACGGGGGATTTATTAGCAAAAAATGTCGTTAAGCACCAACCAGTTACTTTTGCTGCAATGGAAGGTATTTTTCATACCGAGAAAAAAGGAGCTGAAATCGTCCTTATTGGTCAACCTGATGTAAAAGATAAAAAATTAGACAACAAAATAGCGGTACCAAATATCCTTAGCTTTTTGACCTATGGAAACTGGGATACTGAGGTGAAAGGACTAGATCAATTTAAAGACAACGTTCATCCTACTAATATTTCAGGCTTGTATTATGCGTATCATATCATGGTGGGTTTAGGAACTGTTTTTATTGGTTTGATGGTTTTAGCAGCTTTTCAATTGTCACGTAAAAAACTATTTCAAACAAAATGGCTTTTATGGGGAATTATGTTCATGATGCCGTTTCCATACATTGCTAATATCACGGGTTGGTACACTGCTGAGTTAGGAAGACAACCTTGGTTAGTGTTTAATTTATTACGCACTGCTGATGGAGCATCTCCAACGGTTTCTTCAGGGAATACATTGTTTACCTTGATGGGATTTGTGGGATTGTATGCTTTATTAGGAATGTTGTTTGCACTCTTAGTAGGGAAAATTATTAACAATGGTCCTGAGCCAGTAAAAAAATAAACTATGGAGTTTTTTTGGTATGTTGTGTTAATTGGAGTTTTAGCCACTTATTTAGTATTAGATGGTTATGATTTTGGAGCAGGAATCATTCATTTGTTTTTTGCCAAAACGGAGAAAGATAAAAAAGCTATTACTAATGCTATTGGTCCTTTTTGGGATGCTAATGAAGTTTGGTTGATTGCGGGAGGAGGAGTTTTGTTTTTTGCTTTTCCAACATTGTATGCTGCTTCCTTTAGTGGTTTTTATTTGCCATTGATGATGATGTTGTGGCTGCTTATTTTTAGAGCTGTAGGGTTAGAGTTAAGAGGTCAAATTCACAATCATATGTGGGAAGCCGTTTGGGATAAAGCCTTTGGAATAGCTAGTTTGTTATTGGCACTGTTTTTTGGAGTGGCCTTAGGGAACGTAGTACGTGGTGTCAATTTAGGAATGGTTGAAAATGGAATCTCAACTCAAGAACCACATTATTTCTTTTTACCGTTGTGGGACTCCAGTTTTAGTCCTCAAGCGACACAGCTAGGAATCATCGATTGGTTTACCTTGTTTTTAGGTGTTGTAAGTGTAGTTTCTTTGATGATGCACGGTGCTAATTGGATTATTTACAAAACC
>JAHEBK010000036.1 GCA_024642295.1 Flavobacterium sp.
GATAGGCATAGCCCAGCAAATTTAATCCCATCCATAGTATTACAAATACAGTTTGCAAAACAATGAATTTCCAAGATCCCATTCCTTTAGCTACAGAATCGGCTAAACGACTTCCGAAATCTAAGGTTTCAAAATGATTTTGATACCAAGTTTTGTATTTATGGATGTTGATTGACATACTTTTTTATTATTTAAATAAATTATCCATTCCTGGAATCATTGGCATATCCATTTTGGCAACAGCATCTAATTCAGCATCTTGAATTTTAGTAGCATTGTCAATGGCTTTGTTTAAAACTATGATTAAATAATCTTCGAGTTGTTCTTTGTCTTCTAATAACACATCGGCTATTGTGATTGATTTTATTTTACGACTAGCACTAATTGATAATTTTAATAAACCATCTGAACTTTGTTCGTCAATAAAAACAGAATCCAATCGTTTTTTTGTCAATTCGATTTTATTTTGGGTTTCTTTCAATTTACCCATCATTCCCATTAAATCCATTTTTATATATTTTAGTGTTTATAAGGCTAAAATAATATATTTGAACCAAAACACAATGTTAAAATAGTTGAAATGACCATACGATTTTGGTTAGCTTTCACTTATTTTTGCTACCAATTATATTTTCTACACGAAACTTACCTAATGATAGAAACCATACAAGCCCCAATTGCTAAAATCATACCTACTGAGTTAGAAAAATTTGGAGACCTTAGAATTGATAATTATTTTTGGTTAAATGACCGCGAAAACCCCGAAGTAATTGATTATCTAAATCAAGAAAACGAGTATTATGAAGGAATGACTGCTCATACAAAAAAGTTCCAAAACGAATTGTATGAGGAGATGAAAGCCCGTATTAAGGAAGATGACGAATCGGTTCCGTATTTATATAATGGTTATTATTACATCACTCGATATGAAACAGGGAAAGGATATCCTATTTATGCTCGAAAAAAAGATAGCCTTACATCAGATGAAGAAATTCTTTTTGACTGTAATGCACTAGCAGAAGGACAAGCTTATTTCAAATTAGGCGGAATGAGTATTAGTCCAGATAATAAATTGGCACTTTTTAGTACGGATATTATTGGTAGACGAATTTACACCCTACAGGTTAAAAATTTGGAAACAGGAGAGATTCTGACTGATACAATTGAAAAGGTTACAGGTTCAGCAGTTTGGGCAAATGACAATCAAACAGTTTTTTATTCTTCGCAGGACGAAGTTACGCTACGTGCAGATAAAATTTTCAAACATAAATTAGGGACAAAACAAGAGGAAGACATTTTAGTTTATTTTGAAAAGGATGATACTTTTAGTGTGGATGTTACGAAATCGAAATCCAGAAAATACCTCGCGATTGAGGCTAGTAGTACCTTAACAACGGAATACCGGATTTTGAATGCGGATACACCTGATGGAAAATTTAAAATGTTCCAAAAAAGAAAAAGAGGGGTCGAGTACAGTATTAATCATTATCAAGACAGCTTTTATATTCTAACGAATAAAGATGATGCGGATAATTTTAAATTAATGAAAACCCATGAAGGAGCAACTTCATCTGATAATTGGGAAGAATTAATAGCGCACCGTGAAGATGTTTTGTTAGAAGATGTTGAAATATTTGCAAACTATTTAGTCCTTGAAGAACGCACAGGAGGTTTGAATAAAATCCGAATCATGTCTTGGGATAAAACGGAAGAATATTATTTGCCTTTTGGAAGTGAAACATATACAGCTTATACGTCAACGAATGTAGATTTTGAAACGGAGATTTTACGTTACGGTTATCAATCGATGGCAACTCCTTCTTCGATTATTGATTTCAATATGCGAACAAAAGAAAAGGAAGTCATGAAAGAGCAAGAAGTTCTTGGTGGGAAATTCGATAAAAACAATTATAAAGAAGAACGTGTTTGGGCTACCGCCAAAGATGGAACTAAGGTTCCTATTTCTATGGTGTACCGTAAGGAATTGAAGAAAGATGCGTCTAACCCATTGTTGCTTTATGCTTATGGCTCATATGGGCATTCTATGGATGCTTATTTTTCATCTACTCGATTATCTTTGTTAGATAGAGGTTTTATTTATGCAATTGCACATATTCGTGGGGGTGAAGATTTAGGCAGGCATTGGTACGAGGACGGAAAACTGTTAAAAAAGAAAAATACGTTTACTGATTTTATTGATTGTTCTAAATTTGTTATCGAGCAAAAATATACTTCATCAGAACATTTGTATGCTGAGGGAGGTTCAGCAGGTGGATTGTTGATGGGAGTTATTGCGAATGATGCCCCTGAATTGTACAATGGAATTATTGCACAAGTGCCATTTGTTGATGTCATGACAACCATGCTTGATGATACGATTCCATTAACGACTGGGGAGTACGATGAATGGGGGAATCCTAATGTTAAAAAATATTACAATTATATGAGGTCTTATTCGCCTTATGATAATGTTAAAAAGCAAAAGTATCCTAATATGTATGTCTCTACAGGATTACACGATTCACAAGTACAATATTGGGAACCTGCAAAATGGGTTGCTAAATTGAGAACTGTAAAACAAGAGGATACGCTGTTATATTTAGATACAAACATGGATGCTGGTCACGGAGGGGCTTCAGGACGTTTTGAAGCTCTTAAAGAATTAGCAAAGGAATTCAGTTTTTTGCTAGAATTAGAAAAAATTAAAGAGTAATTGGATTTTTTTGTTAAATTTGCAAAGTATCATTGTTAAATAAAATTAACCTTGATTAACTATTTTTTTATGAAAGAAGAAATAAATGCTTATAATAATGTTTTAGAGTTGATTGGCAATACACCGCTAATTAAACTAAATAAAGTAACTGAGAACATAGAAGGGAACTTTTATGCTAAGGTTGAAGCTTTTAATCCGGGTCATTCTTCTAAAGATAGAATCGCATTATACATTATTGAAGAGGCAGAGAAAAAAGGCATATTAGCACCTGGTGATACTATAATCGAAACTACTTCTGGCAATACTGGTTTTAGTTTAGCAATGGTAAGTATTATTAAAGGATATAATTGCATTCTAGCTGTTAGTTCGAAATCATCTAAAGATAAAATAGACATGCTTCGTAGTCTTGGAGCTAAAGTGTATGTTTGTCCAGCACATGTAGCTGCAGATGATGAACGTTCCTATTATAGTGTTGCAAAAAGATTACATGAAGAGACCAAAGGTTCGGTTTATATCAACCAATATTTTAACCAATTGAATATTGATGCTCATTATAATTCAACAGGACCAGAAATTTGGAAACAAACTAACGGTAAAATAACACATCTTGTTGCTTGTAGTGGAACTGGAGGAACTATTTCTGGAACTGCTAAATATTTAAAAGAACAAAATCCAAATATCAAAATTTTAGCTGTAGATGCTTTTGGTTCCGTATTGAAAAAGTACCATGAAACCAAAGAGTTTGATACCGATGAAATTTATCCTTACCGTATAGAAGGATTAGGTAAAAATCTAATTCCATCGGCTACAGATTTTGATGTGATTGATAAGTTCATGAAAGTAACCGACGAGGAAAGTGCACATTCCGCAAGAGAAATCACTAGAAAAGAAGGTTTGTTTGTTGGATATACTTCTGGAGCTGTTTTACAAGCGATAAAACAATATGGAGAAGAAGGTGAATTTGATGAAAACAGTAATGTAATTGCAATTTTTCCAGATCATGGTTCTAGATACATGAGTAAAGTATTTAGTGATGACTGGATGAATGAACAAGGGTTCTTTGATAGTATCAATGAGGAAGAATCACAAAAAATTGAAATGATAAAATAGGTTGTTCTATTTTCAACTATAACAAAACTCCAGAGAAATCTGGAGTTTTTTTTGTTTAAAGTGTTTTTGAAAATCATTTTATAGAAAAATATATGTTTTTTGGATTAGAAGTAACGAATCTCAGTTGTTAGCAAAAGTTTTTATAATTCAGCACGTTTTTTTTCTATTTTTAAAATATTATTCTGAATATCTTTCATGATTATTTTACCCCACCAACCAGCATAAAAATTAAAAGTTGTATTCATTTTAAATTTGCTATATAAGTGTAGCCGATATTTATTTTCACTTAACTTTTCAAGTTCGTAGGTACCATCCAAAACATCAAAATATTTACCTCCTATTAGAATATGTTCGTCTAAAGTAGTAGATGGTATTTCAAATGTATTTGCTTTTATCGAAAAGACCATTTTTTTGTTTTCTTCATATTCTTTCACTGTTTCTCTAAAAATTAAACCATTAGAAAAAACGGCTTCTCTGAAAGCCCCGACACCTTTGTAGTTCAATTCTGCTCTTATTGGTCTTGGAAAACCCAAAAAATCTGTTAAATATCCAGTGTCATCTTCTTTTTTAATAGTTTTAACTCTAGTTACATTATTCCAAATCTTGCCTGCTGTAGAATTAATATCAATGTATGTATAGGCATCGTATGTTCCAGGAATTTTTTCAATCAATTGTTCTAAAGGGGATACTAAAAAAGGTAGAAAAATAAGTATTGATACATTTAATTTGTCATTTTTCTTTTTTAGTATCAAATAACCGCCAATAATACCGCCTATTGAAGATGCAATCAGAAAAATGGGAAGAATCATTAGCCAACAAGCCCAGCCTTCAATCGCTAATAAAAGAGTTATTGCTAAAAAAAGAAAAATTGGAATCCAAGGAGCAAAAATTCTATAACTTAATTTTTTGACTTTGTTTTTGTCAGATAAATAAACTGTTAAAGCCCCAATTATTGAAGGAAGTAAAAAAAGAAAAGTAGTAGACATTACCGAAAATATCTCACTCCAACCCTTTATTCCAAATATTACTCTTAATATGACCGCATAAATTGTAGGGATTCCAAAAGCAATCAATGTGTTTTTAAAACTTTTGTTCATTTTTTAAATTGTTGGTAATTTGTTTTTAATCACTTTAAAGTAGCAACTATCCTTATTATGGTGAAAATGTTTTACTCAGTAGCTTATTTGAATCAAATATAAAGGCTTTGATTTCAATTGTTGGTCTTGTTATAAGTTTAATGATTTACGAATCTGCAATCTAATTTAACATACTTTTAGTTATTTGAATGACTGAAAATGGCTTTGCTTGAGTTATAGCAAAAAAAACTCCAGATTACTCTGAAGTTTTTCGTTTTTTATGAGTGTGAATTAAGCTTTTTCTTTTTCAAATTTTGAAATTACATCTTGATAGTAGTTGTAAGTTGTTTTAGCAATGGATTCCCAGCTAAAAATCTTTAAAACACGTTCACGTCCTGCTTTCCCCATTTTAGTAGCTAAAGCTTCGTCCTCTAGGAGTTTATTGATTTTTGCAGCAAATTCTTTTTGGAATTTTTCTGGATTGATAGGATTAAAGTCGGTTCTTGATTTACTTTCCAATGGGATTAAAAATCCAGTTTCACCTTCTACAATTATTTCAGGAATACCGCCTACATGACTTCCTACGACAGGCGTTTCACATGACATGGCTTCAAGATTGATTATTCCAAAAGGTTCGTATAGTGATGGGCAAGCAAAAACACGAGCCTGGCTATAGAGTACTTTTATTTTTTCACGAGGAAGCATTTCTGATATTAGAATAACGCCTTCTCTTTCTGATTTTAATTGTGCAATTAAATCTTCAGTTTCTTTGGCGATTTCAGGAGTATCTGGAGCACCAGCACATAGTACAATTTGACAATTTTTGTTAAAATATTTTGCAGCAGAGATTAATTGTGAAATCCCTTTTTGACGCGTAATTCTCCCTACAAATAATACAAAAGGAATATTTGGATCAATACCTAATTCTTCCATTAAAGTTTCATCCTCTGTAGGCTTATAAAATTCAGGATCGATACCGTTGTGAATTACGGTTACTTTTTTAGGGTCAACACCGTAAGCTTCAACAACATCTTCTTTCATTTGTTCGCTTACAGCAATGATTCCATCGGCAGTATTATAGGCGCTATTTTCAATCCAACGAGAAAGGAAATAACCGTTTCCTAATTGTTCTACTTTCCATGGACGATGTGTTTCTAAGCTATGAGTAGTTAAAATTAAAGGAACTTGAAGTAATTCTCTAGTTAAAACTCCTGCAAGATGTGTGTACCAAGTATGGCAATGAATTATGTCTGCCTGTGGTGTTGCTTGGGACATTTCGACGTTCCGACTCAAATTATGAAACATTTTGATATGAGAGTTTTTTTCGTCAACCATATTGTTTAAGCAAGAGTTGATTCCTTGAACACTCATATTTTCTTGGTCTATATTTTGATCTCCAAAACATCGAACTTCAACTTGTCCTAATTTTAAAAGTTCTTGGCTAAGAAAATCAATATGTACACCTGCTCCTCCGTAGATATTGGGTGGGAATTCATTGGTAAAAAGTGCTATTTTCATTTGAAATTATTTATGATGTATTTATTTTTTTGGTCTAAAATAGGTTTTAACATTATTTTACTAATGTAATAATAATTACTATAAAACGGGTTAGTATTGAAGTTTTTAAATAAAAAGACTAATTTTAGTTTAATTAAACTTCAATTTATGGTTATTCATGTTTTCCATCGCCTAAAAGAATGGCTAATGACTTTAAATGTTCAGTGCGATCTGCTATGAGTTTGGTAATACTTATAAAAGGAATGAATAAAATCATACCCGCAGCACCCCACAAAATACCACCTGCAGTTATCATTATGATAATTGCCAATGTGTTGATTTTAAGTCGACTTCCTACTGCAAACGGAAATATGATGTATGCCTCTAATATTTGAACAATAATGAATACCAAAATAACTCCGATGGGGTACCAGATGGAGTTATACGTTATCCATGAAATGGCAATAGGAACTAATGATGAAATTAGGATGCCTACATAGGGGATGAATGTTAGTATAGAGGCTATAAAACCAAACATTATAGGATGAGGTACTCCAACAATTGCAAGTCCAATACTGTTTAAAATCCCTACCATTAGATATACTAGAGCCATTCCTTTAATAAAATTGTAGTAGGCTTTAATGGTTTCGGTTAATATTTCGAATATCATGTCTTTTTTATCAGCTGGAAATAAATGATAAAGTGCATTGACAAACAATTGACGATGGTATAATATTAAACCTGAAAATATAGGAATGATTAATATAAAAAATAAAAATTCAGAGAAGGAATAAACGATATTCTGAACCATTGAAAAAGTTTGATTTCCAGAATTGTTAATGGTGTTTTTGAAAAAAAGTAATTGTTCGTCAATACTAATTCCAAAATTATTAACCATAAACAGGCTTGTTTTATTAAGGATATCCCAAAGTTTTATTTTAAATGAATTCCATTCCCTTGAAAATTCACTTAGTTGAACAAACAGTAGATATAAAATAGAAGTTGCAAAAAAGAATAGGCTGAATAAGGATATACATATCGCAATTATATGATGAATTCCTTTTTTTTCAATCCATTTGCAAATGGGATATAAAATAAAACTTATTAATAAAGAAAAGCTTAGTGGAATCAAAAGTAACCTTCCAAAATATAATATTAATGAAGTTAATACAATATATTGAAGGATTTCAAGTGATGAAATTGATTTTTTTGGTTGGCTTGGTTTTTCATTTAATGGAGTCATCATTTTAGAACTTAATTAGTATGTTTTTGAATTACATCTTAGAGCTCAATAAAATAATGTAAGTTAGGTAATTATTCTCTAAATGTTATAATAAATTTAGCACCTTCATTTAGTTTACTTTCCACGGTAATTTGTCCACCTAAATTGGTAATGTGATTGTAAACAAGATACAATCCGATACCATTACTGTCAGAGTTTTTGTTGAATTTTTGATGTAAGCCAAAAATTTTATTTTTAACTTTTGTCATATCAAAACCGATTCCATTATCTGAAAAAATCAATTGTTTTTTACCATCTATTATATTGGAATATATGGAGATATTAGGTAGCACATTAGGTTTTGAGTATTTAATTGAATTCGTTATTAAATTTAAAAAAATACTTTTTAAATAAGTCTTGTTAAAGTTAATATTTTCAAGTTCTGAAAAATCAGTATCGATAGTTGTTTTAGAATTTTGGATAAAAGCACTTATAGAAAATACAATTTCATTTAATATGGTATTAAAATTTAGTTTTTCAATAGGGATATTTGTTTCGTTCTTTTTATTTAAAACTTCAATGTGCTCGTTTAGGGTGTTTCTTAAATGATGTGTTGTTTCTCTTATTATTGTGATATATTCAAGCGTTTCGGTGTCGGTTATTTTATTGACATCTAGCAATTCAAAAACAGAAATTAAATTATTGATTGGAGATCTTAAATCATGAGCCGTTGTATAGGTTAATTGTTTAAAATCATTATTTATTTGAGTCAGTTCAGAGATATGATTATTTCTTTCTTCTTCAAGTTGTTTTTTGTAGGTGATATTTTTTGCAATAGCATATATCAAATTGGTGTTTTCAATTGGATAAGAAGTCCATAAAAGCCAAACGACTCTACCGTTTTTAGTCAAATACCGATTTTCAAAATTAACTAATGGATTCAGTTCTCTGAGAGAGCTTCTAGCTGATGAAGTTGTTGCTATATCTTTATGATAGACAAAATCATTGATCGGTTTTGATAAAAGTTCTTCATTGGAATATCCTAATAGTTTGGATACGGCAGGGTTTATTTTTTTAAAATAGCCATCATATCCTGCTATACATAATAAATCAGGAGATTGATTGAAAAAATCTTCAAATTGAGTATCAGTATCAGTATCAATATTGAGTTCTTCATTTAAGTCGTAATTTCTATTGTGCATCCTTGTCGTATTTATAGGTATATCAATAATTGACACTCAATATATTTAGTTAAAAAAATTGAGGCATTATTTTTACTATATAAGTCTTTAAGTTTAGAATAGTAAGTTTCTTAAATACAAATATCTTCTGCTAAAATAGGTATAATTTTCTGATATTTATTCAGTAATGATCGAAAAAACAATAAAATTTTATTAACATAAAGGAGATTAATACTGTTAAATATTTTTTTTTAAATTCTGAAGATTCCTCCAATAGCTATAATTCGTTGAAAAAAGAAGAAATCTTGTGCTGCAGAATCATCTGCACTTTTTGTAGTACGAATGTCTTGCATGTTGATATAGCCTCCTTTTAATTCCCCTTGAATATAGAAATGTTTGAAAAAAGTAACATTTACACCTGCCTTTATAGAAGTTCCATATCCTGAAACATGAAAATCATCGTGACGATCTTTGCCTAAAATTTTCGCATTCGTTTTCGGATATAACACACCAATGCCAATACCTTCGGTAAGACTTACTTGGATTTTATCGGTATTTTGAATTTTGAATAATTTAGAAATATCATCATGTCTTGAAAATTCCGTATTGACATAATTCAAACCGTCGGTATGTTCGAATGTCAAGAATTTTTCAGTCAGTAAAACTTGATTTGGATTACCAATAATGGTTTCGTCATACAGATTAGTGTCTTTTCCTAGATAATAACCATTAATGTCAGCTATTCTATCTTGGGTCATAATGTATTTCATATGGTCAACACCTATTGCAATACTATAATGGTCATTAATGAAATATCCCATTCTAAAATTAGTTTGAGGAATAGTCATTCGCCCTGGATTGATGTAATCGATATGCCAACCTTTTGGTCGATCATGTGCTACTACGCTATTTAAGGTAAAATTATAATCTTTTCCCTTAAAGGTAATATCCGATTTTGAATAACTATCTCGGTTTCCTCCCCAAGAAATAAAAAGTTTCCCTTTGTTATGAGTTGTGTATTTCTCGTTTGTGTCTTGAGCCTTTGTTAAGTTGATTGATAAAAGTCCAATGATAGCAGATAATAAAGCAATTTTTTTCAAAGCAGAATAAAAATATAGTTAAAATGAA
>JAHEBK010000037.1 GCA_024642295.1 Flavobacterium sp.
TATACAATTCCTAGAATTGATGTTGAAAAAACTAATATTGATTGGATAGATGGAAACAATGCCTATATCCTCTACCCTATTTTGGGTTTATATGCGGGTTCCTTTGCTGTCAACGATCAAAAAGGACAAGTTGTTGCCGTTAATGCAATAAAATCTATTACTTATTCCTATGTCATCTCACATTTATTTTTAAAAACAGTATTTGCTAGAAACAGACCACAACGCAGCATCAATGATGATAATCCAGCGGTAGCACCTTGGACAAAAGACAATTGGGATTTTGGAAATTTTCACAAACCTTATGTACAATCCCGAGCAGACGGTACTGCTTTCCCATCCTTTCATGCTACCTTTTATTATTCAGTAGCTAAAGTTTTCCAAATGGAATATAACAATTACTGGATTCCCTATACTATCGCAACTGGGGTATTCTTTGCTGATTTAAAAGGACATAACCACTGGGTTTCTGATTTATTAGTTGGAGGTTTAGTTGGAACCATTATCGGAAAATCAGTAGTCAATAGCAGCCGAAAACAAATGGCTAAAAACAATGGTACAGCTGTTATAGAAAATCCAAGAAAATTCAAAATGAACAAACAACTGGTTCCACAAATTACGAGTTCGATGGTTGGAATGCATTTTGTTGGTAGCTTTTAAATTATATACCACAGAGTTAAAAGATTTCCAGAGATTAATCCTTTAAATCTTTTAAATCTGTGGTTAAATTTCTTCAAAGTAAATTCTAGGTTTAAATGGTATAAATAGCAAAAATTAGCTGCATCTTTGCACCAAATTGAAGTAACCTAAATTATAGTGCTTACTTTATAAACACTATTTATGTCATTCAACTCATTAGGATTATCTGATGCTTTACTTAAAGCCATCAGCAAAAAAGGGTACACAACCCCTTCCCCAATTCAACAAAAAGCAATACCAGCTATTTTAGAAGGCAAAGATGTACTAGCATCAGCGCAAACAGGAACAGGAAAAACAGCTGGTTTTACATTACCCATACTGCAAATTCTATCACAAGGAAAACAATTAAGCCACAGACCCGTTCGTGCGTTGATTTTAACACCTACTAGGGAACTAGCAGCACAAATATTGGCAAACTTAAAAGAATACGGAACTTTTTTAGACTTACGCAGTACCGTAATATTTGGAGGAGTCAATCAAAAACCACAGGTGGCACAACTGCGCAATGGAATTGATATACTAGTAGCCACACCGGGACGATTAATCGATTTACAAAATCAAGGATTAATATCCCTTTCAAAAGTTGAAGTCTTAGTTTTAGATGAAGCCGATCGCATGCTAGACATGGGTTTCTTACGTGACATCGAACGCATCTTGAAAGTTTTACCTGCAAAAAGGCAAAACTTGCTATTCTCAGCTACTTTTTCTAAAGACATCAAGAAATTGGCAATGGGGATTTTGCACAACCCTGTTCATGTAGAAGCTACTCCAGAAAACACCACTGTGGATGCTATTATCCAAAAAATATATCCTTGTGCCAAACAGAAAAAAACCGAATTAATTATCAAACTGATTTCCGAAGGTAACTGGAAACAAGTATTAGTTTTTACCCGTACCAAACAAGGTGCTAACAAACTAACCGAAGCCATGATTAGCGCTGGAATTAAAGCCGCAGCCATCCATGGAAACAAAGGACAAGGAGCCAGAACAAGAGCTTTGGCAGGTTTTAAGGATGGAACTTTGACCGCTTTAGTAGCCACAGACATTGCCGCTCGTGGTCTTGATATTCCGTTGTTACCCCATGTAATTAATTTCGAATTACCCAATATCCCTGAGGATTACGTGCACCGCATAGGTCGTACTGGTAGAGCTGGTGCCAGCGGAGAAGCGATTTCGCTAGTGAGTCCTGATGAAACTGTTTTTTTACGTGATATTGAGAAATTAGTAGGCTTGAAATTACCCAAAGAACAAATCCCAGGTTTTGAACCAGACCCCAATGCCTCAACCGAGCCTATCAAACCAGGCCAAGGAAGACCACAACGCAACTCGACGCCTAAGAAACCAAAAACAGACAATTCTAAAAGACCCAGCAACAACAGCTTTGGTCCAAGACGTCCCAGCCAAAACAACGAAAGACGTTCTAATCGATAAGACTTCCTTTTGTTTTTGGAGCATAACGATTTCGTTTCTCATAAAGTCTCCTCCCGCTCCCGACGCTTCGGGACACTTCAACCTTGTGAGGGCTAAACGCCAGACCTCACAAGGTTTTTCGTTTCTATCGGGGCTATTATAACAAGATTGGGGTTACAGTGACTTAAAAACTTTGTGAATCTTTGTGTCTTCCTTTGTGAAACTTAGTGAAACAAACTACCCCAACCAACCATCACGATCCAAGCTTCGGTATTGAATTGCCTCAGCAATATGTCCAGGTCCAACAGTTGGCGAAGCTTCTAGGTCAGCGATGGTTCTTGAAACTTTCAAAATCCTATCGTAGGCTCGAGCCGAAAGGTTTAATCGTTCCATAGCCGTTTTTAATAATTGTTTAGAAGCATCATCCAGCGCACAAAATTCCCTGATGTGTTTGGTGTTCATTTGGGCATTATAATGAATGTTCTCCATTTCCTGAAAACGAAGGGATTGAAACTCTCGAGCGGCAGTAACTCTTTTACGAATATCTACACTGGCTTCTGCCTTTCGATCATCTGATAATTTCTCAAAAGGGACTGGTGTTACTTCAATATGAATGTCTATTCTATCCAATAAAGGTCCTGAAATCTTACTCAAATAACGTTGCATTTCGTGCGGAGATGAGGTTTGTGGCGCATCAGGATCGTTAAAAAAACCACTCGGACTGGGGTTCATACTCGCCACCAACATAAATGAAGAAGGATAGGTAACTGTAAACTTGGCTCTCGAAATCGTCACTTCTCTATCTTCTAGGGGTTGACGCATAACTTCGAGAACATCACGTTTAAATTCGGGTAATTCATCCAAAAACAACACCCCATTATGAGCCATCGAAATTTCTCCCGGCTGCGGATAACTACCACCTCCCACTAAAGCCACATTCGAAATAGTATGATGCGGACTCCTAAACGGCCTTTGATTCATTAAACCAACTTCCTTCAGCTTTCCGGCAACAGAATGAATTTTAGTCGTTTCTAAAGCTTCTCGCAAGGTCATAGGAGGTAAAATACTCGGCAAACGTTTGGCAAGCATCGTTTTTCCTGCTCCTGGAGGTCCAATCAAAATAATATTGTGACCACCAGCAGCAGCAATTTCCATACAACGTTTTATGGACTCCTGTCCTTTCACATCAGAAAAGTCAAATTCTGGAAAATCCAAATCTTTATAGAATTCGGCTCGAGTATCGATTTTTGTAGGTTCTAAAGTTCCTTTTCCATCAAAAAAATCAATCACTTCTAGCACATTATCAACGCCATAAACATCCAACCCTGCTACAATCGCCGCTTCTTTGACATTTTGTTTGGGTAAAAAGAAACCTTTATAACCTTCTTCTTTAGCTTTGATAGCAATTGGCAAAGCACCCTTTATAGGTTGCAAACTACCGTCGAGGGACAATTCACCCATGATAATATAATTACCAATTTCCTCCGTTTTTATTTGGCCAGAAGCCGCCAAAATACCAATAGTTAAAGTCAAATCATAAGCTGAACCTTCCTTTCGTAAATCGGCAGGAGCCATATTGATAATAATTTTTTTACCTGGAAGATGGTATTCGTTATTTTTAAGAGCTGCCGCTATTCTGTAACTGCTTTCTTTAATAGCATTATCAGGCAATCCTACTAAATGATACCCAATTCCTTTATCAATATTCACTTCGACAGTGATGGTAGTCGCTTCGACACCAAAAACAGCACTTCCAAATACTTTAACTAACATGACAGATATTTTTTATAAAAATACACATTTTAGTAGACTAACATAGAAAAATCTTATAAAAATAACAAAGAAGTAAAAAATAACCTCTTTTACAAAATTATTGGGATTCCTATACCAATTAAGCTCAAATTATACCGAAAAAAAAAAGATATTTATCATTTATTATTACAAACAAATCAGGAAGTTAAAAAGACATTTATTTTTGATTATACTCCAATTTAATAATTAGAACTCATTCATTTAAAATTATCAAATCCTAATTATAAGGACACTTTTCACACAATAGATTAAAATTAAGGGGGTGTATTTAAAATAATAATAAAAACAAAACTAAAACCCTTCTTAAAACAGGGGGTATTTAATATTTTTATACATTTGCAAAAAAAATAAAGAACAATCAAATTAATCCAAACAGTTGTATGAGAAAAATTATTCTTGCCGCAATCTTAATTGCGCTATCGGTTCTAACCTTATTTTCAACATTCTTTTTATCAGGAAGCTCAGTTCCAGCTGAACCAGTAACATTTGACACTGGTGATACCGCTTGGATGATTGTAGCAACCGCCTTAGTACTACTTATGACTCCTGGTTTAGGATTCTTTTATGGAGGTATGGTTGGTAAAAAAAATGTCATCAGTACCATGTTACAAAGTTTTATGGCGATGATTATTGTAACTATCCTTTGGGTAGTAATTGCTTTTAGTATGTCATTTGGTACCTCTATAGGAGGTTTCATTGGTGATCCTACTGAATTTTTCATGTTTCAAGGCGTAAGTGCATCAACGGCCTGGGGAACAATTCCACTTTTGTTATTTGCCTTATTTCAAGCAAAATTTGCAATCATCACTCCTGCTTTAATTACAGGTGCATTTGCTGAAAGAATCCGTTTTTGGGCTTATATGTTATTCATGGTCTTATTCATTTTAGTAATATACACACCTTTATGTCACATGACATGGCATTCTGATGGTTATTTCTTTAAAATGGGAGTATTAGACTTCGCAGGAGGAACAGTAGTTCACATGAGCGCTGGATGGGCTGCACTAGCTGGTGCAATATTCTTAGGAAAAAGAAAGGTTCAAAAAGTAAATCCTGCACGTATTACTTATGTATTATTAGGTACAGGGCTATTATGGTTTGGATGGTTTGGTTTTAACGCAGGATCTTCATTAGGAGCTAACAGTTTAGCTGTACAAGCTTTAGGAACAACAACAGTTGCTGCTGCTGCTGCAGGTATGGCTTGGGTATTCATGGATAAAATATTAGGTCACAAGCTTTCGGCTATGGGTGCTTGTATTGGAACAGTAGTTGGACTTGTTGCAATTACTCCTGCTGCAGGTTTTGTAAGTATTCCTCATGCTATTTTCATAGGTATATTCAGTAGTATTTTGAGTAATTATATGGTAAGCTTATTCCATAAAGGAGGAAAAATTGATGATTCTCTGGATGTATTTGCTTGTCACGGTGTAGGTGGTATGACAGGAATGTTATTAACTGGTGTTTTTGCTTCTTCAGAAATTAATCCAGCAGTAACAGATCAAGGGTTAATCTTTGGTGAAACATCTCTTTTCATCACGCAATTAACAGCTCTAGTTATGGTATCAATTTTTGCATTTGTAGGATCATACGCTTTATTCTTTATCGTGAATAAAATCACCCCACTAAGAGTAAGTGAAGACAAAGAAGAATTAGGATTAGACATCTCACAACACGGAGAATACCTATAATAATTCATCTATAAATAATATTCAAACACTCTAAAGATTCGTTTTTAGAGTGTTTTTTTTTAGAACAAATTAGACTAACACAGGTATTATTTAGAATATCTTTCTAATTTTTCTTTAACCTGTTCAATCTGTGTTCAAGAAAATTAATACTTTCAATCGTTGCATTGCAAGTTGAAACATATACAATAAGAACCTAAGAAACAAGAAAGAATAAATGTCATGTTTTTTTACACCATATAATATAAGGTCATATAAGTTGAGAAGACTTGCTCCTAAGTTCTTTAATGCTTATGCTGTAGAATGTTTTTTTTATTGTTTAAAAAATACGACAATAAATTTTAACCAGTACTTATAAGCATTGAAGTGCCTTTTGGTTTTAAAACACAAATAGATAAATCCATCAAACTCTTTTGTTTAAATTTGTAAAAAACAGGAAGACCTTTAGTGAAAAATCAGTAATACTGAACTATAGACTCAAAACCACTTTATTGAAAAACGTGGCCAATAAAAACAAAAATCCAATGACGCAAATTCAAAACCTACCAAAGGACAAAAAAATCATCCTCTTTGATGGTGTATGCAATCTTTGTGATAGCTCAGTACAATTTATTCTTAAAAAGGATAAAAAAGATGTCTTTCGTTTTGTGGCGTTACAGTCCCAGTTAGGACAAGAAATCATAAAGCACATTGGAATTGACACTAGTAAAACTGATAGTATTATTTTATACGAACCTGGAAAAGTGTATTTCTATAAGTCGCAAGCAGCATTGAATATTGCCAGTGATTTAGGAGGAATGTTACGTTTATTTAGTATTTTCAAAATCCTCCCTTCTGACTTATGTAATATTATATATGACTATATCGCTAAAAACCGCTATAAATGGTACGGTAAAAAAGAAAGTTGCATGATTCCTACTTCCAAAACAAAGGCTAAATTTTTAGACTAATTTTGAGTTCTGCTTGCTAATAACACAAAATAAGAACTGTTTTCTATATTAAGTATCTAAACCACTATATCCTGAAAGTCCATGATTTAGTTGTCAGACTAAAAGTCTGCTTATGAAAACACAATAATTAACTCTGAAAATTCTTTAGATTTCACCCAAAACTGTAGCGTCAATATCACTATGCGAAGCATCTAGTACTACTTTACCATTTTTAATCAAAATCAATTGTGGTGATTGATGTAGTACTCCAAATCGAGTAGCAATTTCATTCGAAACATCTCTAAAAGAAAGTAAATCCAAAAAATACGGTTTTACTCCCTGAGCTGAAAATTCGCTTTCAAATTGTTTCAAAGCCATTCGGCTAATACTACAACGCGTACTGTGTTTAAAAATCGCTACTGGTTGCTCATTGGACACCTTTACGATTTCGTCCAATTGCGCTACATCATTCAATTCATACCAATTAAGGATTGAAGAAGTTGATTTTGGAGTTTCATCACTCCCGAAGATATTTTTAAAAAAACTCATGTTTTGACGTGTTTTATGACTTTTTGACATCTAAAACTGATAAAAATCAGCTTTTTAATGCCTTTTTGTCTGTAGATTTGATATGGAATATAATTTGACCAAATCTCAGCAAAGTTAAGTATTAAGTTTCAATCTAAACAACAAAAAAATGAACATAAATAAATTCACCATCAAATCGCAAGAAGCCATTCAGCTCTCGCAACAGCTCACACAACGTGCTGGACAACAACAAATAGAAAACGAACACCTCTTTAAAGCCATCTTTGAAGTAGATGAAAATGTGGCGCCTTTTATTCTAAAAAAACTCAATGTAAATGTTCCGCTTTTTTTACAAATTTTGGACAGTACCATTGAAAGTTTTCCTAAAGTTTCTGGTGGCGAAATCCAATTTTCGAGAGCCTCTGTGACTGCATTGAATGAAGCCGAAAACATAGCGAAAAAAATGAACGATGAATACGTTTCTATCGAGCATTTGATATTGGCAATTTTTAGTTCGAAAAGTAAAGTTGCCCAAATATTAAAAGACCAAGGCGTAACCGAAAAAGGCTTAAAAGCCGCTATTGAAGAACTTCGAAAAGGGGAACGAGTGACTTCGGCATCTGCTGAGGAAACGTATAATTCGCTAAACAAATACGCCAAAAACCTCAACGAACTAGCCAAATCAGGCAAGCTCGATCCCGTGATTGGTCGTGACGAAGAAATTAGGAGAGTACTCCAAATTTTGACTCGCCGTACCAAAAACAACCCAATGCTGGTAGGAGAACCAGGTGTGGGTAAAACCGCTATTGCTGAAGGTTTGGCACACCGAATTGTTGATGGCGATGTACCTGATAATCTAAAGGATAAAATCGTTTTTTCACTAGATATGGGTGCCTTGATTGCAGGGGCCAAATACAAAGGTGAATTTGAAGAACGATTGAAAGCCGTAGTTAAGGAAGTAACTGCTGCCGAAGGTGATATTGTGCTTTTCATTGACGAAATTCATACACTCGTAGGTGCTGGTGGTGGCGAAGGCGCGATGGATGCTGCTAATATTCTGAAACCTGCCTTGGCTCGTGGAGAATTGCGTGCTATTGGAGCGACGACTTTGGACGAATACCAAAAATATTTCGAAAAAGACAAAGCCCTAGAACGTCGTTTTCAAAAAGTAATTATCGAAGAACCTGATACCGAAAGTGCGATTTCCATCCTTCGTGGAATTAAAGAAAAATACGAAACACACCATAAAGTACAAATCAAAGACGAGGCGATTATCGCTGCGGTAGAATTGTCACAACGCTATATTACCAATCGTTTTTTACCCGATAAAGCCATTGACTTAATGGACGAAGCGGCTTCTAAAATCCGAATGGAAATCAACTCAAAACCTGAGGAACTGGATGTTTTGGATCGTAAAATCATGCAACTCGAAATCGAAATCGAAGCCATCAAACGTGAAAAAGACGAAAGCAAGATTAAAATTCTAGGAATGGATTTGGCAAACCTCAAAGAAGAGCGCAACCAAATTTACACCAAATGGAAAACCGAAAAAGATGTAGTAGATAACATCCAAGCTGTAAAAACGGAGATTGAAGACTTTAAATACGAAGCCGAACGTGCTGAACGTGAAGGAGATTACGGAAAAGTAGCCGAAATACGTTATGGAAAAATCAAGGAAGCTCAAGAGCGACTAGATGTTTTACATGAAGAATTGCTCGAAAATCAAGCTGGCGGAAGCTCGTTGATTAAAGAAGAAGTTACACGTGAAGACATTGCCGAAGTAGTGGCCAAATGGACTGGAATTCCTGTGATGAAAATGCTGCAAGGCGAACGCGAAAAACTATTGCATTTGGAAGCCGAATTGCACCATCGTGTTGTGGGTCAAGAAGAAGCTATCGAAGCCGTGAGTGATGCCGTACGTCGTTCTCGTGCCGGTTTGCAAGACATGAAAAAACCTGTTGGTACTTTCTTATTCCTTGGAACAACAGGCGTGGGTAAAACCGAATTGGCAAAAGCTTTGGCAGAATACCTTTTTGATGACGAAAACGCCATGACCCGTATTGATATGAGTGAATACCAAGAACGCCACAGTGTGAGCCGTTTGGTTGGTGCACCTCCAGGATATGTAGGTTATGACGAAGGTGGACAATTGACCGAAGCCGTGCGTCGCCGTCCGTACTCTGTGATTCTCTTAGATGAGATTGAAAAAGCACATCCCGACACTTTTAATATTTTATTACAAGTATTGGACGAAGGACGATTGACGGACAATAAAGGACGTCTTGCCGATTTCAAGAACACCATTATCATCATGACTTCCAACATGGGAAGCCAGATTATCCAAGATAAATTTGATAACCTCAAGGGAAGTATCGAAGCCGCAACAGAAGCTGCCAAAACGGAAGTTTTGGGATTACTGAAACAAACCGTTCGTCCAGAGTTCATCAATCGTATCGACGAGATTGTGCTCTTCACACCGCTTACTACTGAGAATATTAAGGAAATTGTGGGACTCCAACTCAAATCAGTGATTAAGATGTTGGCATTACAAGGCATCACTATGGACGCCACACCCGAAGCCATAGACTATTTGTCGCAAAAAGGATACGACCCTCAATATGGTGCCCGTCCCGTAAAAAGAGTCATCCAGAGAGAAGTCCTCAACAGCCTTTCTAAGGAAATTCTTAGTGGCAAAATCACTACGGATAGCATTATTTTGCTAGATTCCTTTGATGGCGAATTAGTATTTAGAAACCAAACGGAAACCACTAAATAATAGTTCTCGTCAGTTCGAGTGTTTTTTGTGCAATGGAATGAAACAAAAATGTATCGAG
>JAHEBK010000344.1 GCA_024642295.1 Flavobacterium sp.
CTAGATTGGAAAAGAATAGGGATTATTTAACCTGAAAGACTAGTTCAATGCAAAAGGAGCGCATAATCTGAAAGTGGGAATATATACTTTAAAATATTTAGCATTACTGAAATTAATCATGTTGAAATGTCCATGCATAGCTCCATAAGGAGAAGCTAAAAGACAACCAGAACTGTAGGTATGTTGTTCGCCTGGTTTTAAAACGGGCTTTTTACCAATGACCCCTTCACCGTCTACTACTTCTAGGTCGTTAAGAGAGTCAAAAATTTCCCAATGACGTGAAGTTAATTGTACAGAATCTTTACTGTGGTTTTCAATTGTAATCTCGTAACTAAAGGCAAAGTGAATCTTGTAGTTTTTGAAGTAGGTACCTTCAAAACTAGTCAATACTGAAATTTTTATGCCTCTTGTGATTTGAGAAACCATGTTATACCAAACGAATTTATATTTTAGTTCAAAAATTTCTGGTATAATGCCGATACAATATGAAAATAGCACAATGCAATTGGACTATATTGAATATGTAATCGGTATTAAACTAGTAAATAGTTGTATAATAGGAACAAAAGTACGAAAAAGGATTTACTTTGATGTCTTTGTGAGTTGTTTTTTTAATTTATGATGTCTATTGAATTGGTATTGCCTTTTCCGATGATACGATCGTATCTACCAGTGTTGTCTCGATAATAAGCTAAGATAGTGTACTCGTTTTCAGTTTGATAAAAATTTCCGTCAACGTCATTTTCATTGTCAATTTCACCTTTACTATCAGCAATAAGATACTTGTAATTGGTAAAACCTTGCTTAATTAATATTGCTTTTTCGTAGATTCCTTTTTCTGGATTATAATCCATTTTGTATTCAGGAGTTAGGCTGTAATTGTTGAACATGCCAACTACATAAATGTCTTTTTTAAGTCTAAAACTAGGGGCAGATAAACTAAAATATACCCAAGAATAGTCGGCTTCGATTTCACTGTTTTCAGCATTTGCATTCAGAACAACAAAGTTTCCATTTACATCTTGAAAGAAGGTATAAGGAAAATTGGCACGAGCGTTATTGGTAAATAAGTGACTGCTATAAATATCAGTACTAGTGTCTATTTTAGATATAAAATTAGAAGGAAAACGAATGTTTTTGTTTTCAAAATAAAGGTATTCATTTCCTGCCCAAAACTGAGTTTCCTTGTCGTATTTGTATATTAGGCTGTTTGCTAATGTGTATTGAGGTGCAATGTTTTTTATCGCATGATTGAAATTTCCGTTCTGGAATAAGGACACTTTTACGTTTTTTATCGGATTTTGAAAAGTTATGGTATTCGAATTAATCGAAAAATCTAAATTATGCATGTAAGGCAAGTTGTTGATGGTTCTTGCTCTTTTAATCTGTATTGGAATGGTGGATAGATTTTCGTAAAGAATAAATCGGCGGGAAAATACAACTTCTTTGCTGTCGTTTAAAATTTTCAGAATATAATTACCACTCAATCGTAATTGTTGTGTGAATTGATTTGGGATGGGTAGTGTAAAATGTGAGTAAATTTGTAGGGTGTTAAAGGAGGTCACTATGTTTTGAATTCGTTGATTATCAAAGCCAACTAAGTATTCATTTTTAGGTATTTCGGAAGGAATCCAATTGTAGTCACAATGAATAATTTCATAAAAATAATCTCCATTGTTGCCATACAAGTCGTCAAATTGCAATTGAAATCCAGAGCCTAACTCAAAAACTGGAATCGCATTTTGATTGTTGTGGATAAAAGAAATTGTTTTAATATTAAAAGGAGGTGCAATCTCTTTTTCTACTTGTGCATTAGCAGTTGTGAAAAAGAAAATAAGGGCAATTGTTTTAATTATTTTAGAAAGCATATTTTTGATATTTTGCTGAAATGTAAATATAACGAAATATACGAAACTAAATTTTATTTAAAGCATACAGGAATTACTTCTCCTTTTGCCAAACAATATTTTTCGACTAATTCAGGGCTTATTTTGTTGGTGTAATCTTCTTCAATTACGGTAAACCCAATTGAACGAAGCTTATCAAAGTAATCACGGCCATAGATGCGTACATGGTCGTATTGTCCAAAGATTTTAGCGCGTTCTTTTTGGTCTGTAATGGAATCGTCTGCAAATGTAGTTTCACGATTCAAGTCTTGTGGGATTTGTAAAATTGCCATTCCACCTGGTTTTAAGACGCGATACAATTCTTGCATAGCCTTAGTATCGTCAGGAATGTGTTCCAAAACATGGTTGCACAAAATCACATCATATTGGTTATCCTCAAAAGGCAAATCGCAAATGTCTGCTTTTACATCTGCCAGAGGCGAAAATAAATCTGTAGTAGTGTAATCTAGATTTTTTTGCTTTCGAAACAATTTATAAAAAGCTTGTTCAGGAGCAAAATGCAATACTTTGAGAGGTGCCGTGAAAAATTCTGTTTCTTCATTCAAATACAGCCATAACAAACGGTGTCTCTCTAAGGAAAGGGTACTAGGCGACAAAACATTGGTGCGTTGTGTACCGTATCCATACGGCAAAAAGCTTTTAAAACTTTTTCCGTCAATAGGATCAGTATAAGTATTCCCTTTTAAAGCCAAAGCTAAAACAGGACGTACGACATAACTTAAACGAATAAGAATCGGCCGCGGAATGGTGTTGAGTAT
>JAHEBK010000345.1 GCA_024642295.1 Flavobacterium sp.
CGTAAAAGTTCCTGTGAAAAGTGAATCTGTGTTGATGTCTTTTACATTGATTTTAAGACTGTATTGTCTTTCAAGTTCGTTAATTACTTGAACTAAAGGAATGTGGTCAAAACTAGACTCCTTTTTCAACCATGAAGGAGATTCAGTTTCAAAATCAGGTACTTCTTCAATTTGATTATTGATTAATCTAAACGTTTTTCCAGGGGGCAATTTTACGGTTTTTCGGTCATGTGTTACACTTACCAAACCTTCATAGCAACGTACTTCAAAATAGTTTTTTCGTTGTTTTACGTTGAAATGTGTGCCCAGAACTTTTACAATTCCGTCTGTTGTATTTACGCTAAACGTTTTTCCTTTTTGTACTTGAAAATAAGCTTCTCCTTCTAATTCTAAATCACGTTTTTCGTCCCAATCATTTTTCTTAAAACTAATTTTAGAAGCAGCATTTAAAACCACTTCAGAATCATCGGGTAATTGGAAGGTTTGTGTTTGTGCTATTTGAGTTTCAAAGGTAGTTGGCGTGTTATTCCATAAAAAATAAGCTGACGTAAGTACTATTAATAGTGCAGCAGCAACTTGAAACCATTTTGCTGGTTTTAGTGCAATCACTTTTGTTTTTTTATTCTTTTCTATTGCTTTAAATGCAGCCAAAGCTTCCTTAGCATCTACAGCAGGAGTTTGTATATGGGAACTGTAATGAGCTATTTTTTCG
The DNA here is from genome assembly GCA_024642295.1 of Flavobacterium sp. Lineage (GTDB taxonomy): Bacteria > Bacteroidota > Bacteroidia > Flavobacteriales > Flavobacteriaceae > Flavobacterium. The sequence goes on from JAHEBK010000345.1 coordinate 713, forward strand.
AAAGCTTTAAAATCAGGGGATTTTTTTAATTCCTCGATTTCTTGGTTCGAAAGTTCACCATTAAGCCATTTTAGTATTTGTTTATCATTTTCCATAATTGAAATGCTATACTGATAAGACAACTCATTTTAGAATTACCCTACTTTAAATTTAATAATTAAATAGTGTCGATTTGTGTCTTGAGGATTTTTAATGCTGCCGACATCCTTTTTTCGACTGCTTTTTGAGAAATATCTAGAAGTTCAGCTATTTCTCGGTATTTTTTTCCTTCAATTCGATTCATTAAGAAAACTTCACGTTGCGATTCACTTAAGGATGCAATTGCGTTTTGAAGTTTTTGTTTGAATTCTTCTTCCTCTAAAAGGTATTCTGGGTTTTGATTGGTAATGTCTAAGTTAGGAACGTCTTTTTCATATTGAAAAACCACCTTTTTATGTTTAATGGTATTCAGGAATAAATTATTGACTGTCGTTAATAGATAGGTTTTGACTTTGCTAAAGTCTATTTGAGCGCAATTTTCCCAGATTTTAGTAAATGCATCTTGAACTAAATCTAGTGCAGCATCACTGTCGCCACATTTATAGTAGGCAAAATTGGTCGCTGATTGTACATTTTTGATGTAGAAATCATTAAAATACTGCTCATCACAAAGACGGGGTTTTTCTTTGGTCATTAGGGTAATTTATTTTTTTTGTAATGGTAAAAGTATATTATTTTTTAGATAGCTAGTATTCAAATTATTATTTTTTCATTTGTTTGAAATATTTTGATAACCTAATTAACTGTTTGTCAGTTCATTATTATCTGTTTTTGTTTTTATTGAAATTTTTTATTAAAAAAGGGTAGGGTAAATTAAGTATTAGTTGTCTTACTAACAGAATGGGTTTAAAATACCAATAGTAAATATAAAAAACATTAAATTTGAAAATTATGAAAAAGTTAAGAATTATTACAGGAATGGTTTTGTTAGCCCTATTAGGTTTTACATCATGCCAAAGCGAAGTTGACAATGTATCAGGTGATGATCCTAATACTAATACTGCTAATTCAGAAACCGCTAACAGTATTATGCGTATTTCTTCTAATGATGGATCAGAAGATGACTTTATGGATGGCTCATCATGTACATCTGTTTTATTTCCAGCAAAAGTTACCGTAAATGGAATAAAAGTAACCCTTTTAAGCAAATTAGATTATCAACAAGTAATTACAATTTTAGCAAGATTTTCAGGTGATGATACAGTGAAATTTGATTTTCCTTTGCGTCTTAAATTAAGAGATTATACTGAAGTAACCGTAAATAATCAAGATGAATTTAATGCAATTATTGAAGAATGTAAACAAAGTGAAGTTGCAGAACGTAGCCCTATATTTTGTTTAAAATTTAATTACCCGATTACATTATTGACCTATAATCTTCGAATTGAACAAACAGGAAGAGTTGTTATTAATTCGAAAAGAGATTTGTTTAATTTTATGGTTAATCTATCTAGTAGTGACGTTTTTGCTATTAAATACCCAATTTCAATTACACATCATGATGGTACAGTTGTGACAATTAATAACAATCTTGAATTGAGAGCAAACATTAAAGAATGTTTGGCAAAACTAGCAGCAAAAAGATTAGCTGAAAGCAGAGCTAGGGAACTTGAAAGGCTGTTAGTAAACGGGAAATTTAAGGTACAGTCATTTATTAAAACTGGAGTTGATACTGCTCTTGGATATAAAGAATATACTCTTGATTTTACAAATGAATCTAAGGTAACGGCTAGCAATTTAACACTTGGAGTAATTAATGGTGTTTTTGATGTGAGTTCAGAATTAAATGTATTTTTGCATCTAGAATTTGCGGCGAATGCTTCTTTTGAACTTTTGAATAATAATTGGAAGTTAGTGAGTATGAATTCGGGTACTATTAGTTTTCAAAGCACTACAAATTCTGATGTTACA
>JAHEBK010000346.1 GCA_024642295.1 Flavobacterium sp.
AATTTTTAATCAACTATTTTGGGTTACCGAAGTAGCTGTTGTTGGCATGATGCTCGATTTTCCTGCACATGGTTATGCTTTTATTTCTATCCTTTTTTCGACTTTACATATTTTTTGTAGTTACTATTTCGTTCGATTGATTTGGAAAAATGCGAAACCTGCAACTTTGCCAGAAAAAACTATGCTTCATGCGGCTTTACTCTTTATGGTTGTGTCCACTTTCGGAGTCTGGTGTTTGGGACCAGCGGTAGGATTATTGGGAAAAGCGAGTGCTTTTTATCAAATATGCATTCAGTATTTTCTTCATTTTCAATTTAATGGGTGGTTTCTGTTTGCGGTTTTAGCTTTGTTTTTTAAGCAAATCAATTTGAAAATTGAGGAGAATAAATTCCGATTGCACTATAGGTTATTTGTGATTGCTACTATATTAACTTTGGCGTTGCCTGTGAGTTGGTTTCTTTCAAACCCAATATTTTATTGGATTAATGCTGTTGGTGTAGTATTTCAATTGGTTGCTGTGGTGCTGTTTGTACAGAATATCAAAACGCAGTTGGTTGTCTATTTTGACACTTTATCATCTTTAGAAAAGGTGGTTTATGGTTTTGCGTTGTTTTCTTTGATTCTAAAAATCGGAATTCAACTAGTGGTTTTAGTTCCCGAATTGGCTCAAATGTCGCATCAGATTCGGAATTTTGTCATTGGTTACATTCATTTGACAATGCTGGGAGTTATTACTGGCTTTTTGTTTGGATTGGCGTTTCAATACAAATTTTTAAGTGTTCAAAATTCGATTCTAAAATGGGGAATCCATGTTTTTCTAATCGGATTTATAACTACCGAATTGCTTCTATTTTTGCAAGGACTGTTTTTGTATTTTAATTTGGGATCATTACCGTATTATTATCTAAGTTTGCTTATTGGTAGCGTTCCTTTGGTCATTGGGCTATTGGTGATTACTTTAAATTTGCTAAGTCATGTAAAAGAAAAACAAGTAAATTTCCAAAACAATTCTATTTAATACCGAGTTTTAAACTTATTTTGTAATTTTGAAAAAAACAAATTATGTTTTCAAAAACCTGTGAATATGGCATTCGAGCCACAATTTTTATAGCTTCGGAATCCTATCAAAATAATAGAGTTGGATTGAGAGCTATTGCTAAAAAAATTGACTCTCCAGAAGCTTTTACCGCAAAAATTTTACAAATACTCTCTAAGAATAATATAATAAATTCCATAAAAGGAGTGGGAGGAGGCTTTGAAATACCCAAAGAAACGATGAGCCAGATTAAACTTTCCCAAATTGTCACAGCTATTGATGGTGACCGCGTTTTTACGGGTTGTGGTCTTGGCTTAAGTCAATGTTCTGAAGAACATCCTTGCCCGGTTCATGATCGATTTAAAGAAATAAGAAACGGACTTGCCGAAATGCTCGAAAATACAAATTTGGAAGAATTGGCTTTGGGAATAAAATCAGGAGATACCTTTTTAAGATATTAGATAACTATTTTCATAATCTTTATTATTCAACGTCTATTTTAGGTTGCCACGCACTTCTTTTCAAATGATTGTGCTTTGCTTATTTTTAATCTTTTTATTTTTCACCACGCTAGTGTTTAAATGTTTTTGAAAACTGATAAATGTCATTCTCTAAGTGCTGGTTTTAAAATACTTTTACGCTATTAAAATAAGCAAAAAAAAAGAGTGGAATGAAAGAGTTAAAAGAGCGAATTATTGCCCTAAAGAAAGAAAAAAATGCGGTTATTTTAGCACATTATTACCAAGAAAATGATATTCAAGATATAGCAGATTATGTAGGAGACAGTCTTGGTTTATCTCAAGAAGCAACCAAAGTTGATACTCCCATTATTCTTTTTGCAGGGGTGCATTTTATGGCTGAAACCGCCAAGATATTGAATCCAACTAAAAAAGTGATTCTTCCAGATTTGAATGCGGGCTGTTCCCTTGCTGAATCTTGTCCGCCAGATTTGTTTAAAAAATTTATTGACAAACATCCCAATCATATTGTGATTACCTATGTGAATTGCTCTGCTGAAATAAAGGCTTTGAGTGACATTGTATGTACGTCAGCCAATGCTGTTAAAATTGTTGAATCAGTTCCTATAGATGTTCCTATAATTTTTGCTCCTGACAAAAATTTAGGGAAATATATCATAAGTAAAACAGGGAGAGACATGGTACTTTGGGATGGTTCTTGCGTTGTGCATGAAGCTTTTTCGTTGGATAAATTAATTGCAGTACACAAACAATTTCCAAATGCGGCTATTATTGCACATCCAGAATCAGAAACTGTAATCTTGGAAACAGCTACCTATATTGGTTCAACTTCGGGTATGATTGAATTTGTTAAAAAGAGTCCTAAATCACAATTTATTGTAGCTACTGAAATAGGCATTATGCACAAAATGCAAGCAGAAGTACCGGATAAAATGCTAATTCCTGCTCCTGCCAAAGAAGATAATACTTGTGCTTGTAGTGAATGTGCCTACATGAAAGTTAACACTTTGCAAAAGATATATGACTGTTTATACAACGAAAGTCCTGAGATTACTATTCCAGAACCTACAAGACTCAAAGCTTTACTTCCAATTGAGAGAATGTTATCGCTATCTTAATCATGGAAACAACTAAT
>JAHEBK010000038.1 GCA_024642295.1 Flavobacterium sp.
GAATATACAAGCAGCATTTGTTATTAGGAATGGAAATTCTATACTAGCGAAACAATCGGTTTCTTTTTCTGCTACAAAAAAGACAGCTGCAGTTAATATACTTTTGCCTGCGGATAGAGTAGGAACACAAGTTTTTAAAGCGACCATTAATTCTGTCGAGAAAGAAAAAAACGAGTATAATAACAATAAAAATTTTGCGGTTGAAATTATCGATCAAAAGACAAATGTTGCAATTGTTTCTGCTATTTCACACCCTGATATTGGTTCTTTAAAAAGAGCAATTGAATCTAATCAACAACGTAAAGTAACGATAGTTAAACCAAATGATATCAAATCATTTGAAGGTGTATCTGTTTTGGTTTTGTATCAACCAACTTCCGAATTTAAAAGTATTTTTGAAAAAAGCAAATCGGAAGGAATCAATAGTTTTATTATTACTGGGATGCACACTGACTTTAGTTTTTTGAACGAACAACAAACCTTTTTTGATTTCAAAATGAGTAGCCAACAAGAGGATTATTTGGCTGGTTTTAATCCACAGTTTAACAATTTTGCTATCGAAAATATTGGTTTCGAAAATTTGCCCCCATTAGAAAATCCTTTTGGGAAAATTACTACCAAAGGAAATGTAGCAGTCTTACTTTCGTCAAAAATTAGAAATATAGAAACCAATTCGCCTTTATTATCTTTTACAGAAAATCAGGGAAAGCGAATGGCGTTTCTTTTTGGTGAAAACAGTTGGAAATGGCGTTTGAATACTACTGTTGACAATCAAACTTCTGACCAATATGATGTCTTTATTGATAAAATTATTCAATATTTGGCTTCTAATACTGCCAAAAAATCATTAATAGTTCATCATGAAAACTTTTATAACTCTGGAGAAGGAATTGAAATTTCAGCTCAATATTTTAATAAGAACTATGAGTTTGACGAAAAAGCACATTTGACCATTTCAGTAAGTAATAATAAGACTAAGCAAACCAAAAATTACGATTTGTTAAAAACAAATAATTCATACAAAGTAAATCTAGACGGACTTGGAGCTGGAAATTATAGTTTTACCGTTAAAGAATTGAATTCGAACAGTAGTTATTCTGGGAAATTTGAAGTTTTGGATTTTGATATCGAAAAACAATTTGTAAATCCTGATTTTGAAAAGCTAAATCAATTAGCTTCACAAACAGGAGGGAAGGTTTACTATCCAAATCAAGTGGACGAGTTGGTAGATTTTTTACGTAATACTACCGAATACAAATCCATTCAAAAAAATAAAATCAATCGTTCGCCTTTGATTGAATGGTATTGGTTATTAATTCTAATTGCCTTATTTCTTTCAACAGAATGGTTTGTACGAAAGTACAATGGTTTATTGTAATCTTTTAAAACTGTAGATTGAAAAAAATAACAATTATATTTTCATTTTTAGAGTCCAATAAAACGGTTCAAAAAATCTTTTTTGTTCTCTTATTACTGATTTGTATTTTTGCAAGGGTTTCTCCTCCTATTGCTTTATTATTAGGATTAGTAGTAGCCAATCTTTCTGGACATCCTTTTTTGCCCTTTAATCATATTGCTATTCGGTATTTATTACAATTTTCTGTAGTTGGTTTGGGGTTTGGAATGAATGTAATGAACGCTTTAGCGATTGGTTCGACGAGTTTTTTATTTACAATTGTTTCAATAGTTAGCACGATTGTTTTTGGATACTTGATTGGGAAATGGTTAACCATTGAAAAGAAAACGGCGCATTTGATTTCTTGCGGTACAGCTATTTGTGGAGGAAGTGCAATTGCTGCTATTGCACCCATTGTCAAATCAGATGAAAAACAAACATCAGTAGCTTTAGGGGTGATTTTCATTTTAAATTCATTTGCTCTTTTTCTTTTTCCTGCGGTAGGACATTGGCTCAGTTTGTCCCAGCAAGAATTTGGTTTATGGTGTGCGATTGCCATTCATGATACCAGTTCGGTAGTAGGAGCTGCAAATAAATATGGTCATGAAGCTTTGGAAATTGCCACAACAGTAAAATTAGCTAGAGCCTTATGGATTATCCCGGTTGCCTTATTTACAACAGTGCTCTTTAAAAGTAAATCAAGTAAAATCAAAATCCCATATTTTATTGGATTTTTCATCATAGCAATGTTGTTAAACACTTATGTAGATTCAATTGCATTATTTGCTCCTAAAGTAGTTCTAATGGCTAAAATTGGCTTGACTGTGACCTTGTTTCTTATAGGTTCAGGATTAAATTTCAATGTTTTACGAGCAGTTGGACTAAAACCATTACTTCAAGGAGTGGTATTATGGTTTTTTATAGCCGCTTTAGCTTTAGTATCTATTGTTTATTTTATTTAAGACCTAACCTAGATTTTAATTTTAAAAACAACAAAGCTATTTTGTAAGCTGTATCAGGAGATGATTCTTTTTCATCATTAGGAATTTTATAAATTGCTAATAATTCATTTAAACTAAAGTCCACATCAGTGGTTTCAACTAATTTTTGATGCATTATATTGATGTCTAAAGCTTCATTTTTCAAATGACCACATTCTAATCTCTCAAGAGCGGCATTGATCATTTCGACATGAAAACTAATATTATGACCTACTAAAATTGCATTTCCTAAATAATCAATAAATGCTTTAATGGCATCTGGTTCCCCCATTTTTTTTAGCTTACTCTCAACAATAAAATCAAAAGGTTGCTTGTTGTCATGAAAATACTTGTACTGCATTAAAACAGTTTCAAAACTATCACCAATATGAATGCTATCATCTATTACAGAAAAAGCACCGAATGTCAAAATTACATCATGCTGAATACTTTCACCTGTTGTTTCGAGTGAAAGAATAACATATCTTTTTGACTTTTTATTAAATGACAGCAAGTACGTTTTCCAGAATTCTGGATAAACTTTATTCATGTTTTTTAGCCAATCTAACATAGTTATGAGAAATGAGTTAATTGAAATTTATGTTTTATCAAATCTTCCAATTCTTTCATTGGTAAGAGCGCATTTTTTAGTTTTTCACGATCAATTTTAGTTAATTCTTCAAGGTTTATGAATTGTCCCGAATCATCATTTTTAATTCCTTCTAAAGTTCTAAATTTAGTTAAAGTCAAAAATGCATCAGCACAATCAAGATAAATTTCAGAATTTTTTGGGTCCGTTATAGCTAATTGTTTGAATCGTACATACGTATTATTAATTCCTTTAATACCATAACTCAAAGTAAACAAACGTGCTCCATCAATAAGTGGCATCAAAGCACGAGTTTTAATATCAAATTTATTTTTATTAGGTCCTTCTTCTTCGACTAAAAACTTCTTAAAAAAGCTCAACGAAGAATTCTTACGTAAGGCATCATTACCTAAAAAGTCATAAAACAGAATGTTGTTAATTGCATTTTCAAAGACAATAGTATTGATGGCATCTTCAATTCTTTGATCACCAAAAATAATTTCATAATCAAAAAAGACGCTACTTAATTCGTCGTTTTTTTCTCCTGGAGTTTTCATCCAAGTATCGAATTGTTTCAGCCAATCAGACAATGACTTACACCAAATCATATTACTGGAAACATGGCCATTAGGACATAAAGTATAGCCTACTTTTTCTAATTTTAAAGTTGTTTTTTGAGCTAATTTTATAAAGTAATCTTTAATATCTCTAAACTTTTCAGGTGCTACATCTTCAAAAACCAAAAAACTATCTTGGTCTGTAAGTAGTAATTGTTCTTTTCTAGCTTGACTACCAATACTGAACCATGCAAAACGAGCAGGAGGGGAGCCTAATTCTAAAATAGATTGTTCAACGGCTCTTTTTAATAAAGCAAAATTAACTTCACTTGCGATATTAGTAATATGTGTTAGAGGAATGTTTTTTTGAATCGATGATTGAATAATGTCAGCCAATCGCAAACGAATTTGTTTTAATTCACTAGCATTTTGAGAACGTTTAATTTCTTTAATCAATACACCAGGATTATTGGCTTGTGCTAAAATTAAATCATGTTCGGTAATTACACCTTTGATTTCTGTTTTGTCAGAACCGTCAAGGGTAACACACAAATGAGTGACATTGTTTTTTAACATCAATAATTGAGCTTCAGCCAAAGATACATTCTCAGAAACAGTTATTACAGGCCATGTCATGATAGTATCAGCTGTATCAGTAATAAGGAAACGACCAGTAGCAATTTTTGTAGTCATATCTTTCTCTGTAACAATTCCCACTGGAACTTTATTTTCACTAACAATTGCATTATTTACCCGCATTTCAGCCATTAATTGGGCTATTTCTTGAACAGTATTATTACCATTAGTAAGTAAAGGAGAAGTATTGAAAGTTAAGTTTTGAAAAAGTTGCATTCCCGATTGTTGTCCTGTAAAAAAAGCATTTTCGGAAATTAAATTGCTTTCGTAATTTTTTTTATCTTTTGTATTGCGTTTGTCAATTGAAAAACTTTCTAATAATTGACTTAATACATCTGGATTATTAGCTACAAATGGTCTAAAAACCGCAATTGGAATTGCAAAAACAACACTTTCTTCACGTGCTCTTGCAGTCATTATATAATTGTTTTTTGCAAAAAACGGACGTAATCCAAAAATGGTTCCTTGATGACATTTGTCTAAAATTGTTTCTTCTGCATCAGAAATAATATAAAGATTTATCAGTCCCGAGGCAACAACATAAAAACTATCGTGTAATGCATCGTTAATTTTAAAAAGTGCTTTATTTTTTTCTAAATTAATAACGCGAATACTAGATGCAATTTCAGATAATTCTTCAACTGACAAATGGTCAAATGGCGAATATTCTTTTAAAAAATCAGCAATATGTTGAGCAATTGAATTCATATTTTTTTTCGTTCTGTTCTGCAAAATTAATAAAATTAATAGTCAATCTCATTGAAGATTGTTTGATTATAAATCTTTTATTAAAATATTTTTTTTTGATTCATTTTCTTAGAATATCAAAAAAATAGTATCTTTTTTTCTTTTATTGAAGCTTAATTTTCAATATTTAATTCATTTTAATCATTTCATTAATATTTAATAGAGAAGGTGCTCTTAAATATTCTATTTTACATAATATAAATTATGATTCAAATTTTTATAGCTGTTAAATATAACGTTTGTAGCTATTTTGTAATAAAAAAATGAAAAACTATGATACATTAAAAAAAAATGTATTTTTACTTTACGCTTATTTAAGATTAAATGACTTCAAACGAAAAAACAATTCATCAATTTTATACTGCATTTAAAAATGGTGATACTGACAACATGTTTAGTTATTATGATTTAAACATAAAATTTATAGATCCTATTTTTGGATTACTACACAACAATGATGTTTTATCAATGTGGTCCATGTTAATCGAAAAAAGCCAAGGTAATCTTTCAATAGAATTGTCGAATGTAAAAGCTGATGCATTTTTGGGTTCTGCAACTTGGATTGCCACTTATAATTATGGTAAAACCAAAAGAAAAGTTGTAAATAAAATTTATGCTAATTTTCATTTTAAAGACGGCTTAATAATTAAGCATACTGATAATTTTGATCTTTGGAAATGGTCTACACAAGCACTTGGATTGAAAGGATTAATTTTTGGATGGACAGGATTTATGCACAAAAAAATTCAAAAAAAAGCAATCATTTCTTTAAAAAAATATAAAAATTCACATTCATTTGGCTAGATTATTCCAATGCTTTAGGAATGCTCTACCTACACTACAATAATCATTTTTAGCATAAATTAATTGCCATATCTATTTTAACAGGATTGTTAATATTTAATTACCCCCATTAATTTGGTAATTATTTTCAAACACTTACCTTGCAACCCTCTTTATAAGATAAAATTCTATAGATAAAATGAAAGAAATAGTACACAAAAAATTAAACGAACTACAAGCTACAGCTATTTGCGGAAATGATATTAGTTCTTCTTGTTTATATGTTTCGGCATTAACAATCATGTATGCGGGTCAATATGCATGGATTTCCTTGTTATTGGTTGCTGTTGTTCTTTTTTTATTCCGAAAAATATATGGCGAAGTAGTAGGTGCATTACCATTAAACGGTGGGGCTTACAACGTGCTTTTAAATACATCTTCTAAAAGATTAGCTTCTGTTGCTGCAACTTTAACCGTGTTGTCATATATGGCTACCGCAGTTATATCGGCTTCAGAAGGAGTACATTATTTAAGCAATATAATTCCTCAAATACATTCCTCATTTACTCTGTTGTATGTTGATTTTAGCTTTATTACTATTGCTACGGTCATTATATTACTAATATTTACAACTTTAGCTATCATTGGTATTGGTGAATCAGCAATTGTCGCAGTAGTAATTTTCATTACTCACTTATCTACATTATCTTTATTAGTTATTGCTTCAATTTGGTTTATATTTATGAACGGTCTGGATGTATTTAGTATGAACTGGAGTTTACCTATAAGCTCAGGTACAATAATGAACGCATTGTTTTTAGGTTTCTCTGCTGCAATGTTAGGAATATCTGGTTTTGAAAGTTCAGCTAATTTTGTTGAAGAACAAGAACAAGGTGTTTTCCCTAAAACACTTCGTAATATGTGGGCCATTGTTAGTTTTTTTAACCCAGTAATTGCTTTATTATTAATATGTATTATACCTCTAGCACAAGTTGGAGAACACCAAGAATCGTTACTTGCCTTTTTAGGTCAAACAACAGGTGGTTCATGGTTAGCATATCTAATTTCAATTGATGCAGTATTAGTATTGTGTGGTGCTGTATTAACTTCATTTGTTGGGGTTTCAGGATTATTAAACCGTATGACATTAGATAGAATTTTACCTAATTACTTCTTAAAACAAAACAAAAGAGGATCAAATTACAGAATTATTATTAGCTTTTTAGTATTATGTGTATCGGTACTATTTGTTACTAAAGGCAATATTGTTGCCCTTGCAGGAGTTTATACTTTTTCATTTTTAGCAGTAATGGGATTATTTGGAATTGGAAATTTACTTTTGAAATTTAAAAGAAAAAAACTTCCTAGACCTGAAAAAGCAAGAGGTATTGCCGTGGTAACAGCTGTTTCATTAATAATTGTAGCCTTTATTGGAAATATGGAATTGAACCTTACTTCATTTTATACCTTTTTACAATATTTAATCCCAGCATTTGGTTTTGTGGCTATAATGCTAAATCGTTCTTTATTGATTAGACTTTTAATTGAAGCCTTAGAATATTTCTATAAACCTTTACGTAAAATGGTGATTTTTAGCAATCGTTATTTATTAAAAATGAATTTAAAAATAAAATCACAAGAATTTGTGTTTTTTACCAAAGGAGATGATGTTGCAATTATCAATAAAGTCATGCAATATGTTCAGAATAACGAAACTACTAAGAAATTGAAAATTGTAAATATTAATAAAGACCATGTTAATAATGAATTGTTAATTTCAGACCTTAAAGTTTTAGACCGTGCTTATCCTGAAATAGATATTGAATTTATTGAATTAGATGGTAATTTTGGTCCAGAGATTATTGATAAATTATCTAATGAATGGAATATTCCTAAGAACTTTATGTTTATTGGTTCTCCTGGAGATCGTTTCTCTTATCGTGTATCTGAATTAGGAGGAGTACGACTAATAATGTAATTTTATTTTTAATTTGTCAGGATTTGGAAAAGATTCGTCTTATTAATAATTCTAAAAATTAAATAATTATGAAACAACAGGTTAAGTTATTAATAATTGCAACGCTTTTATTTTCACAATTTTCACAATCACAAAGTCCTTGGACTAAAGAAAAAGGTAAAGCTTATTTGCAAATTGGTGCCTCTGGATTATTTTACAATCAAGCACAAATTGACGGAAAAAAAGTTGATCTAAGTAAAGATTATAGTGATGTTACTACACAATTGTATGCAGAATATGGTTTAACTAATAAACTTGAAGCACAATTAATTCTTCCTTATAAAATTGTAAGTTCAGAATCTATTACTGGAAATTCTAAAGTTGATTTATCCGGATTGGGAAATATTACTTTAGGATTGAAATACAAATTGTACGACCAAGATTGGAAAATCAGCACAGGTTTGCAATATATTGCGAATTCTATTGATTATAACAATACTGGATTAAGCACTGGATTTGCTGCAAATAGTTTAATTCCTTACATAACAGCTGGAACAAGTACTGGAAAATGGTATTATTTTGGAAATCTAGGTTATGGTTATATGAGCAATGATTATTCTGATTATCTCAAATTAGATGCCGAATTAGGATATAATATTATCCCAAAAGGGCATATTATACTTGCATTCAATTCTAAAAATGTGGTCTCAGAAGAAAATGCTTTCAATAACAACAGCACACAATTCCCTTCATATTTAGACCGTCAAACTTACAATGCTGTGGGATTAAAGTTAAATTACGAATTCAAACCAGAAAAATTTGGAGCTAACTTCTCTGTTTTTGGTGCTTTTGGAAATGACAACGCTCCCCTAGCCCCTTCTTTAAATTTAGGAATTTATACTAAAATTTAAGCAGATATTTAATAAAAAACTTTAAGTCATAAAAAAAACATTAGTATACGCTAATGTTTTTTTTATGACTTAAAAGTATTACTTAAGATTTAGGTAAGACTACCGATTCAATTACGTGAATAACTCCGTTAGATTGATTTACATCAGCTATGCTAACTTTTGCCATTCCTCCTTTTTCATCAGTAATGTACAAGTCTTTACCTTTCATCCAGGCTATTAAAGTCCTACCACTTACTGTTTTTAAACCAGCTTTTCCTTGACCCATTTTAATTGCTTTGGCAATGTCTGAAGCATTCATTTTACCAGCTACAACATGATAAGTCAAAATGGTTTGTAACATTTTTTTATTCTCCGGTTTCAACAAAGTTTCAACTGTCCCCATTGGTAACTTGTCAAAAGCTGCATTTGTAGGTGCAAAAACAGTGAATGGTCCTTTTCCTTGCAATGTTTCCACTAGACCTGCTGCTTTCACAGCAACTACTAGTGTAGTATGGTCTTTGGAATTTACAGCATTTTCAATGATATTTTTATTTGGATACATTGCCGCTCCACCTACCATTACTTTTTTTTGTGCAAAAGAAGTTGCCCCGAATACTAAGGCCATAAATGCCATAGATAAAAATTTTCTAGTTTTCATATTTTTTAAAATTTAAGTTATAATAGCATTTACGCCATAACTTTAAATTTGGATTTAAAAAAATGAAAAATAATATTTAAAAAAATAAATCATACTGATTTTAAGTGTATTAGGTTATTTTTTTTTTAATGTTTAAAAGGATATTTATTCTGTAAAAAAAAAACGACCCATCCTAAAAATAGAATGGATCGTCAAACTAACCAATGAAATTATTTTACTCTAAAACCATAATTTTTAAAAATTATAATATAATGTATACGACTACAACTTTAAATATTGGATTTTAAACAATTAAAATTATTAAAAAATAGATTTAATTCTTAGAATGAGTAAAAGTCATTAGGTTTAATTAATATTTTTATTTTAACATTGTTTTAACATTTTACTTTTAAAAAGTAAGATTGAAATTTGTGAATATTCTAACATTGAACAATCCTATAATAAGGTAATAATTAAACTAACTTTGTGGCAAATAAATATAGATTAAATGGTAAAGTCAAAATACTTTAAAACAATTCTAATTTTAGGTTCGCTTACAGCACTTGGTCCTTTCTCAATTGATATGTAT
>JAHEBK010000039.1 GCA_024642295.1 Flavobacterium sp.
AGTTGAGGAGTCTTTCTCCTATGTTCTTTAATGTTATATGGTAGAATGTTTTTTTATTGTTTGAAAATACGACATTAAATTTTGACCAGTACTTAGCCGTTGATAGCAATTAATAAAAATTAAAAGACCTAGAGTTTTATAGCCCAATTGTTTCGCCCGTTCGCTAACGCTCGGGTAATATCATTAAGTTAAGCGTTTTTTTTATGTCATTTCGAAGAATGAGAAATCACATAACGTGAGCAACTAGTGTGATTCCTAATTCTTCGGAATGACGAAACAGGATGAATTTACCCTTAACTGAATGACATTGAACGCTCGGTTCTTGGTTTCACATAGCTATGATTTTATCAAATCAAGTAAAACCTCTTTCAAAATTTATAAAATCTATGTGTTTAAAAAATGAATTACACTCAAGGGGTTACTAATTATTTTAGTTATTGATTGATTCATACTTATTAATTCATTTTATAGGCTAACTAATCCAAAACTTCTCTTTTTTGGCAAAGAAATTGTGTGCTAATAATTTGAGAAATTTAATTTCATTTTACCCATATAAACTTCTCTAAAAAAACTATTTTTGATTTTGATAAAAAACATCTGGACAATGACCCAAAACTTTTCAGTAGCTGTACTATCTTTCTTTTTAACAGTACTTTTTTCAACCACTCAGGCACAAGTAAACCTTATGCATCCTAAAAATGAATTTAGAGCAGTATGGATTGCCACTGTAGTCAATATTGACTGGCCAAAAACCAGTATTGATGCTGTCGAAAAACAAAAAGCTGATTTTATCGAAATATTAGAAACCTATAAAAAACTAAATTACAATACTGTAATTGTTCAAATACGTAGCGTTGGTGATGCTTTTTATCCTTCTAAATATGCACCTTGGTCTCGTTATTTGACTGGAAAAGAAGGCAAAGCTCCCGATCCATATTACGACCCTTTAGAATGGATGATTAGCGAAACCCACGCCCGTGGTTTTGAGTTTCATGCTTGGTTCAATCCTTTTAGAGCTACTTTCGACCTAAAAAAAGAAACCCTAAGTCAAAATCACGATATGATAAAACATCCTGAATGGATGATTAAATACGGTGAAAAATATTACTACAACCCCGGTTTACCTGAAGTACAAAATCATTTGGTTGCTGTTGTAGATGAAGTAGTGAAAAACTATGATATTGATGCTGTACATTTTGATGATTATTTCTATCCCTACAAAATTGCAGGTCTAGAATTCAACGACACTGCTTCTTATAAAAAATACGGTAATGGTTTGTCGCTTGCTGATTGGAGACGTCAAAATGTAAACAACTATGTAAAATGCACCAATTATGCCATCAAAAAATTAAAACCTTGGGTGCAATTTGGTATCAGCCCCTTTGGAGTTTGGAGAAACAAATCGGTTGACCCTAGAGGTTCTGACACCCAATCGGGACAAACCAATTATGATGATTTATTTGCTGATCCTATGGCATGGATGGAATTTGGATGGATTGATTATTTATTACCACAATTGTATTGGAGTATCGAACACAAAACAGCCTCTTATTCTAAATTGTTAAAATGGTGGTCTGAAAACACCAATGGCAACACCGCTATTTATATCGGAAACAGCACTTACAAAATCAATACCGACTCCGATAAAAAATGGACCAATCCGTATGAAATCCCTAACCAAATTGATTTAAACAGGAGTTATCCTAACATTCAAGGGAATGGATTTTTTAGTGCCAAGTGGTTTCTCAACAACAATAACAAAGCTGTTACTGATATCTTGATAAACAATCAATACAAATATCCTGCTTTACCTAATGTAGTTCCGCAATCCAAAATGAAAGTTGAAGATTGTCCAGTTGTATGGGAAATCAACCTTGACAAAGAATCCGAAAAAGGCACGATTACCATCAAATATCCAGAGCGAAGTAAAATACGTTATTTGCTGGTTTATGGAGCACAAAACCAAAATGAAATTGACACCAACAATCCTAAATACATCGTTGACAAAATTCAATTGAAAGATAAAAAAGCGGCTTTAACATTTGACATTCCTAAATGTTATCTAGAAAAACACAACACTTGTGCTGTTTCTTTCATTGATTACTATGGAAACGAAAGCGAAGCAACTGTTGTGAAAAAAGTAACTACTACAAGAACTCCAAGAACAAATCATAAAATTCAAACCACTTTAGACAATGACTAACAAAACCAACCCTTGGTACTGGATACCAGTCTTGAATTTTGCTTCAGGATTACCGTATGCAATTATAATATCCGTTTCGGTAATCATGTATAAAAATCTAGGCATCAGCAATGAAGACATCGGTATTTATACTAGCTTATTGTATTTGCCTTGGGTGATAAAACCGCTTTGGAGTCCTTTTATTGAATTGTATTCTACCAAGCGAAAATGGTTTTTAGCCATGCAATTATTGATTTCGATAGCTTTTTTGGTGGTAGGTTTTACGATTCCTATGAATCAGTTTTTCATGATAAGTTTGGCTATATTTTGGGTAGCCGCTTTTGCTTCTGCTTCGAATGATGTGGCCAGTGATGGTTTCTATTTATTGGCATTAAAAAAAGAAGAACAATCTTTTTTTCTTGGAATCAGAAGCACCTTTTATCGCCTTTCGATGCTGACTGGAAATGGTCTAATTGTTATCATTGGTGGTTATCTCGAACAAGAATATGGTGACAAACAAAAAGCATGGTCATACACCATGATTATTGTAGGATTGTTAATGACTATTTTAACCATTTACAATTATTTTACCACGCCAAGAACGGAAGTAGTAAGTGAAAAAGAAACGACTTATTCGGATTCTAAGAAAAACTTCGCCTTAGTTTTCGCTAGTTTTTTCCAGAAAAAACAAATTGGATTAGTACTTTCTTTTATTTTGTTATTTCGTTTAGGTGAATCTCAATTATTAAAAATGCTTACCCCTTTTTTAATTGACGATATTACTGTTGGGGGACTTGGAATTTCCACTCAAGATGTGGGGATTATTTATGGAACATTTGGAATACTAGCACTGACTATTGGTGGTATCCTTGGCGGAATTGCTATCTCTAAAGACGGCCTTGGAAAATGGATGTTACCCATGATTTTAACGATGCACCTGCCGATCATCGGATTCATATTACTTGCACATTTTCACCCTGCTTCACCTTATTATATCTATGCTACCGTGATTGCAGAGCAATTTGGTTACGGTTTTGGTTTTGCTGCATTTATGATGTACTTGATTTATGTAGCTGAAGGCGAATCAAAAACCTCACATTACGCTATTGCTACTGGATTTATGGCATTAGGAATGATGCTACCGGGAATGTTAAGCGGTTTTATTCAAGAATATTTAGGCTATGGAAATTTCTTTATTTGGGTATTCTTAGCCACAATTCCAGGATTGATTTTATCACGCTTTTTAATATACCCAAAGGATTTTGGGAAGAAAACGGATTAATATTTAAAGTTAAACACAAAGAAGACACTAAGGTCACAAGGGTTTATTTTTAACCAAATTGGTACTATAATTTTTCACTTACCACAAAAGACACTACTTTTTTCGCTAAGATTATATAGCCCTTGTAGCAAATTCAGTGTTAGTTTTTCAGAAACATTTATAACTTAGGTGTCAAAATATAGTAAGCAACAAAAAAACTTAGTACTCTTAGTGCCTTCTTTGTGCCCTTTGTGTTTAAATAAACAGCTATGACATTAGAACAAAAAATAGGACAATTCTTTTTTCCTGCGGTTTTCATCAACGATACTGAAGAAAATATCCAGGCTATGGAGAGCTTGATTCGGAAACATCATATCGGTGGATTGACGTTTTTTCATTCGAGAGCGAGTGCCGCTACAAATTATGAAAGCAAGAAAAAAGTGGAGTTCAATGACGATAGTTACGGTCGCTTGAAAGAATTGGTTGTTCGCTACCAAAAATGCTCAAAGACTCCCCTATTAATGAGTATTGATGCCGAATGGGGATTAGCCATGCGAGTGGAAAAAACACCGCAATACCCCTATGCTATTACTCTTGGGGCTTTACCTGAATCGCAATCGAGTTTGGTTTACGATCTCGGAAAACAAATTGGTTTAGACTTAAAAACAGCAGGAATTCACTATAATCTGGCTCCCTTAGCCGATATTAATAACAATCCCAATAATCCCGTAATTGGCTATCGTTCTTTTGGCGAAAACAAAAAAAAAGTAGCGCAGTTTGCGCTAGAATATTTAGAAGGAATGAATGAAGTAGGCGTTTTGGGATGCTTGAAACATTTCCCTGGCCATGGCAATACCAATGTGGATTCTCATTTAGGATTGCCAATTTTAGAAGAAAATCTTGAACAATTATTGTCCAATGAATTGTATCCTTTTATCGTAGGAATTGATAATCAAGTTGATTCAATTATGATTGGGCATTTGGCCGTTCCTGCTCTGAATGAAGGTAAAAACACATCGGCAACCTTATCCAAAAATATTATTGAAAAATTGTTGCGAAAGCAATTAAAATACGATGGATTAGTTATTTCAGATGCATTGAATATGCACAGTGTTTCCAAATTATACGATACCAAAGGACAACTGGAATGGGAAGCTTTCAATGCTGGAAATGACGTTTTATGTTTTGCTGAAAACGTTCCTGAAGGCATTCAAGAAATCCTTAAAAATGCTACTCCTGAACGAATTGAAGCGAGTTACAAACGCTTAATGCGTTGCAAAGAAAAAGCAGGTTTACTAAAAGGCAAAACACAGCCTGAGGGAAAATTTAATTTTCAAATAACAGCCAACTTAAACCGTAAAATTGCGCAACAAAGTCTTACAATAATTAAAGATACAGACAACCATAAGTCTATAGTTGAAGCTGCCAAAAATGACCAATTAGGGATTCTTAACCTTTACAAAAACAATAATACTATTTTTTCAGAAACATTAGCGAAAGCGCTAAACACTGCTTCTTTTTCAATCGAAAATGGTACCATTGAAAACATTAGTTCTTTAGAACAAGAACTAGAAAACCTAAATACACTTGTAATCGCTTTATTTGTACCCAAAGCCAAACCCTACAACAACTTTGAAATCGAAGATTCCGTTTTAGCGTTATTGAATCGCCTTTTTTCAAACAAAAAATGTATCTTGTACGTTTTTGGAAATCCATATGCTTTGCAGGTGATTCCTAATTTGGCTTCCGCCAAAGGGATTGTACAAGTCTATCAAGATTTTCCCGAATTTCAAGAAACTGCCGCGGTTCAATTACTCAATAACACCAAAACTAAAGGCAGTTTACCTGTGTCAATTCCAGGATTACAAACTTTATAAACCAACCTATATGGAAACCAAAATTCATAGAAATAAGGAATTATCAGTTGTAGAAGCTTTAATCCCGATTCTCTTTCTAGTGCTATTACTAGGATACAATGTCTATGTTTTTGGTGATAATGCTTTGAGTGGTAGCAATCAATTTATTTTATTGATTGGAGGCGCTATAGCTGCTATCGTTGGTTTTTTCAACAAAGTGACCTTTCACAAAATGATGGAAGAAGTGGCCAATAATATTAAATCTACCGTTGGTGCAATACTCATTTTATTAATGGTGGGTGCTTTGGCAGGAACTTGGCTCGTGAGTGGTATCATCCCTACCATGATTTATTATGGATTGCAAATTTTAAGTCCAGCAATTTTTTTACCCGCTACTTTAATCATTTGTTCGATAATATCCATTGCCACAGGCAGTTCGTGGACTACGAGTGCCACCGTCGGGATTGCCCTAATTGGTGTGGGTGGTGCATTGGGTTTTGATTTAGCAATAGTTGCGGGTGCCGTAATTTCTGGTGCCTATTTTGGAGATAAATTATCCCCTATGTCAGACACAACGAATTTGGCTCCAGCCATGGCAGGTACTGATTTATTTACCCATATTCGTTATATGGTATTGACAACTGTTCCAACATATATTTTGACGTTAATCATCTTTATCATTTTAGGAGTCAATACAGAAAGTAAAGGCAACATCAACATCGGTTCGCTATTACTCGATATTCAAAATACTTTTACCGTATCAGCTTGGTTATTTTTGGTTCCATTGGTGGTTATAGGACTCATCATTAAAAAAACGGAACCTTTGATTGCACTATTGGTAGGAACCTTATTAGCGGCAGTTTTTGCACTTATTTTTCAACCTCATATTATCAATCAAATTGCAGGAGTTCAAACTATGACTTTTGAATCAGGTTACAAAGGAGTAATGAATGCTATCACGGGCGAAATTGTCATTCCAACACCTAACAAAACATTGACTGATTTATTCACTTCAGGTGGCATGCAAAAAATGCTAGGTACTATTTGGTTAATCATTTGTGCCATGGTTTTTGGAGGCATCATGGACGCCATCGGTGCCTTAGCACGCATCAGCCAATCATTGTTGAAAATGGCACATACTACTTTTGGTTTATTTGCTTCGACTGTTGGAAGTTGCTTGGCTATTAACATCACAGCTTCCGACCAATATTTATCCATTGTAATTCCAGGTAAAATGTTTGCGAAAGCGTATGAGAAAAAAGGATTAGCACCTGAAAATTTAAGTCGTACCCTTGAAGATGCAGGTACGGTAACCTCGGTTTTGATTCCTTGGAATACCTGTGGCGCATATCAATCCAGCACCTTAGGAGTTGCAACATTAGACTATTTACCTTATGCTGTTTTCAATATTTTAAGTCCAATAACCACTTTGATTTTTGCAGCATTAAATATCAAAATCAGAGCGCTTATTGCTACAAAATCGGTAACTGAATAATTTTATTTGGACTTTCAAGCAAAGTATCCGCTTCGTCTTGGTGAATTATATCAATTATGATTATAAATAAGTCTTATTGTCAGTTCGAGCGAAGTCGAGAACCACAAAGCATCTCGACTTCGCTCGATGTGACAAAAAAACAGTAGACTATTCTAATTTCATAATTGGTATTACTTCTATCAGTACAGCAACAATAGTTTTCATAAAATCTTGCATTACGAAAACACAAACTACTGGTTACAAAACACTTACCAACAAACCATCCTCTTGAATAGCCAAACACTATTGGTATATAAAATTTTATAATAGAAATTGATTCCAATCACAGTTTTATATCTACTATTTTTGCCAAAAAGAAATTTAATTTTAAAATCATATTATTATGGCATTAGTAGGAAAAAAATTCCCAAGTATTGCAATTGACGCTATCTCAGAAATGGGAGACAACTTAAAAATCAACATTTTTGAAGAAGCTACAAAAAACAATAAAAAAGTACTTTTGTTTTGGTACCCAAAAGATTTCACTTTTGTATGTCCAACAGAATTACATGCTTTTCAAGCTGCTTTACCAGAATTTGACAAAAGAAACACAATTGTAATTGGTGCTTCTTGCGATACTAACGAAGTACACTTCGCTTGGTTAAATACTCCAAAAAATAATGGTGGAATCGAAGGGGTAACCTACCCAATTTTAGCTGATACAAACCGTAACCTTTCTTCTATATTAGGAATTTTAGACATCGAATCTTCAGAGTACAATGAAGAAACTGATTCTTTAATTATTGAAGGTTCAAATGTAACTTATAGAGCAACTTACCTTATTGACGAAACAGGAAAGATTTTCCACGAAAGTGTAAATGATATGCCATTAGGTCGTAACGTAAACGAATATTTACGTATGATCGATGCGTATGCACACATTCAAGAAAAAGGAGAAGTTTGTCCTGCGAACTGGGAAGCTGGTAAAGAAGCAATGAGCGCTGATAGAATCAGTACTGCTGCTTACTTGAGTGCAAACTAAGAAATAAAATTCCAAATTTTTAAAATTCCAAATTCCAATTTTGGGATTTGGAGTTTTTCTCTCAAAAAAATCAATAACAATAATTTTAATTGCAATATCAAAAATCAATTACAATTCAATATTAAAAAACTCATCTTGAAATTGTATTATAAAAATTGATTTTTACTATTGAAATTGACATTGAAATTTTCAAAATTATGTTAATCGAATTAAACGAAGATACTTTGGCAAATTTAGTTGCCGAAAACAACAAAGTTGTGGTTCAGTTTTCTGCTTCTTGGTGTGGTAATTGCCGAATCATGAAACCAAAATTCAAGAAATTAGCAACTGAAAATGAAAACATTACTTTTGCACTTGTAGATGCTGAAAATTCCCCTGAGTCTCGTAAACTAGCTAATGTGAGCAACTTGCCTACTTTTGCCACTTTTGTAAATGGAAAATTAGTAAACGAAACACAAACTAATAAACAAGAAGTCCTAATTGAATTAGTAAACGAAATAGCTTAGTAGTTGAATTGTTTAATCGGTTAAACGGTTAGACAAATAACCAATTAAACAATTTAAAACATGAAACTACCTGTAATAAAACATCTTACTCAGTTTATAGAAGAAAATGATCAAGATTATATCATTGAGACTATCGAAGTATTAGAAGCAATGACTGAAATTCCTTCTTTAAAAGATGAAGAATTAGATGTTATAGGCGAATTAATTTCGAATATGTATGGTGCCTTAGAAGTGCAAAAACTTGTTAAAAGTGGAACCGATAAAAAAGAAGCACTCAATACTTTTATGAAACGTGTTATGGGTTCAATAGACAAATAGCATACCCAATTTTAATTTTTTCACAAAGAAACGCATACTAATTTAGGTGCGTTTTTTTAGTTTTAAAACCTAATTCTTAAATAATTTTCATACTTTTGAACCTCAATAAAAATAAAAATTATGGCTTCAATTACATTAAAAGGAAATACAGTAAATACTATTGGTGAATTACCAAAAGTAGGTTCTAAAATTGCTGATTTTAAATTAGTACAAAATGATCTTTCAGTGGCTTCATTAAGTACTTTTGCTGGTAAAAAATTAGTTTTAAATATCTTTCCAAGTATCGATACAGGAACATGTGCTGCCTCTGTTAGAAAATTCAACGAAACTGCTGCTACACTAGAAAACACTGTCGTTTTGTGTATTTCAAGAGATTTACCTTTTGCACAAGCTCGTTTTTGTGGAGCTGAAGGAATCACTAATGTAGTAAACTTGTCTGATTTTCAAGAAGGTAGTTTCGGAAAAGCATTTGGCTTAGAAATTATTGACGGTCCATTGAAAGGGTTGCACTCAAGATCTATTATTGTTGCTGATGCTGACGGAACAATTCTTCATACTGAACAAGTAGGAGAAATTGTTGACGAACCTAATTACGAAGCTGCCTTAGCAGTACTTTAATCTAAACATTAATGGAGTTTCAAAAAGACAATACCTTTTTTACAGGAAGACTAAAAAGCATCACTTTTGCTCTCAAAGGTGCAATCAAATTAATCACAACCGAACACAGTGTAATGGTTCAATTTTCAACAGGAGTTTTGTTGACTATTGCTGGTTTTTATTTTGGCATTTCTGCTACAGAATGGCTTTTCCAAACTTTAGCTATTGGCTTAGTTTTGAGTATAGAAGGCTTGAATACTGCTGTTGAAAAAATTGCAGACTTCATCCATCCTGATTATCATGAAAGAATAGGTTTTATAAAAGACATTGCTGCTGGAGCTGTCTTTTTTGCTGCTATTACAGCAATCATTATCGGTTTAATCATATATCTGCCTTTATTTCTATAGGCAATAGTACATCAAGAATGGCAAAATCAAGAAAAGAAACTTTAGATAAGAAAAACAATTCGGAGACTAAAGAAACTAAATCATGGAAAATGACTAGACAGCACAAAATTGT
>JAHEBK010000347.1 GCA_024642295.1 Flavobacterium sp.
TTTTTAGCATAGCTTACTCCTAATGCTTTGCGGTTTCTTAATTCTAAAACAAAACCCATTACAAAATGAAATACCACACCAAATATTAAAACTGGCTGCAAGGCAAATTGAACTACTGGATTTGTTCCCATAAAATGAGAAGCTGAATTAAAAGCATCCTCACTGAAAACTGAAACTAGGTTTACTGATAAATGCATTACTAAAAAAAACATGAGGAAAAAAGCCGAAAGTGCCATGGCTACTTTTCTTCCAATCGAAGATTTAAAAAATCCGCTCATTTTGTGAAGTTATTATATATAACTGCAAAAGTAAGGCTCAATTAAATTATAGCAAAAAGTAAAGTGGCTAAAATTTGAATTTAGAATGATTTTAAGTAAAAAAATTAATTAGCTACATAAGGAATTAAACCACGTAATCCCATATCTACCAAAGTCTCACCAGCTGAAGGGTCAAACTGACCATCTTCATTTACTTCTGTCCATTCAAAACTATTGTTTATTGAAAAAGATAAAACCACAACAATGTCATGGGTTTCATTTCCAGAAATAGTTAGTCCATTTTCAAACTGTCCTGTAACAACGCAAGAACCTTGTGGGATTGGAGATGTGTCAAAAATTGGATTTGGAACTGTTACTGCACCTTCTGGGGCTTGACCTTGAATTGAATATCCTAAAGACTCAAAAGCCCAAAAACCTTGTAATCGGTTTCCATTTACAGCTATATTACTTTCATTTAAATCAAAAGAAGTGATGTAGGTATTATACCCTACAAAACTTGCAACAGTCCCAATATTATCAGCATTATTCAACAGAAAATCTATTTCGCCTTCTTGGTATGCTAAAGAAACCCTTACCCAATTATAATTTCCTGGAGAAACAACACTCAAAGGAACTATTAAAAAAGTTTCATTGTTACCAGCAAAAATTGCTTTTTGAAAATCTATGGCACTATCTCCTCCATCAGTAGTTTCTTCACCTCTAAAAATAACTTCTCCTTCTCCTAAAAGAGCAAAAGCATCTGGAGCAAATTCAATATAATTGGCACTCATTCTACTAACACTTGGAGATTGAGCGGCATTGCCTGCTGGAATTGTTGAAAGCTGACCAATATTATCTAACCGTTCCTGATTTGGATCGAATTTAAACTTGATGACTAAATTTGGAGATTCAGGATTAGAACAACAATCCTCATCATTTGAATTACAAGATAAAACCATCAATGCTATTAATACTAACAAAAAGACGTATAGTTT
Source organism: Flavobacterium sp. (assembly GCA_024642295.1). GTDB lineage: Bacteria > Bacteroidota > Bacteroidia > Flavobacteriales > Flavobacteriaceae > Flavobacterium. Next base: position 1,253 of record JAHEBK010000347.1, read on the forward strand.
TTTCATAATCATAAATTTATTTAGGATTACAACTATAACATTATTTTATCAAAATTATTATAGAAATGCCTTATTTTTGAAGAAATTTACTTGATATGAAATACGGTTTAATAAACAACAACCTTTTTATTAAAAACAGAAAGAACTTCGCCAAAAACATGAAATCCAACAGCTTGGCTGTTTTCAACTCCAATGATATATATCCAATTAGTGCTGATAGCACTATGCCTTTTGAACAACATCGTGACATTTTTTATTTAAGTGGTGTAGATCAGGAAGAAAGCATTTTAGTTTTATTCCCAGACTGTCCAAAGGAGAAACATCGTGAAATTTTATTCTTGAAAGAAACCAATGAACATATTGCTGTTTGGGAAGGTGAAAAACTAACCAAAGAAAAAGCCTTTGAGACTTCAGGTATAAAAACAGTGTATTGGTTACAGAATTTAGAAAAAATAATGTTCGAGATTATGACACAGTGTGACACGGTTTATATAAATACTAATGAACATTATCGAGCCAATGTTGAAACAGAAACTCGCGAAGACCGTTTTACTAAATGGTTAAAAGGTAAATATCCAGCACATAGTGTTGCCAAAAGCAATCCTATATTACAACGCCTACGTTCTGTAAAAAGTTCTATTGAATTAGATTTAATACAGCATGCATGCAATATAACAGAAAAGGGGTTTAGAAGAATTTTGAATTTTGTAACACCTAATGTTTGGGAATACGAAATAGAAGCAGAGTTTATGCACGAATTTTTGCGAAACCGTTCTAAAGGGTTTGCCTATACTCCTATTGTAGCTTCTGGCAACAATGCCAATGTATTGCATTATATAGAAAACAATCAGCAATGTAAAGCAGGTGATCTAATACTCTTGGATGTAGGTGCAGAATACGCCAATTATAGCAGTGACATGACTCGTACCATTCCTGTGTCTGGCAAGTTCACAGCTAGGCAAAAAGCGGTTTACAATGCTGTGTTAAGAGTGAAAAACGAAGCTACCAAACTGTTGATTCCAGGAACAGATTGGGCAGACTACCATGTAGAGGTTGGCAAACTCATGACTTCAGAATTGTTAGATTTAAAACTTCTTGATAAAGCCGATGTACAAAACGAAAATCCAGACTGGCCAGCCTACAAAAAGTACTTTATGCATGGTACATCACATCATATGGGATTAGATACACATGATTATGGCATTCTCACAGAACCCATGCAAGCCAATATGGTGTTTACTGTAGAACCTGGTATATATATTCCAGCCGAAGGCTTTGGTATACGTCTTGAAGACGATGTAATTATACAAGATAAAGGAGAGCCTTTAAACCTTATGAAAAATATCCCTATTGAAATTGAGGAAATAGAAACGTTGATGAACCCTTCTTAATC
>JAHEBK010000040.1:0-2723 GCA_024642295.1 Flavobacterium sp.
TTTTCCGATGATGAACGGTTCATCAGCAGGAGTAAAGTTAGGAACAACCGGACGTCCAAAACGTAAATAAGCTGGACCTTGGTGATCCGCTAAAGCAATAGTTGCAGCTTTAGTTTGATTGTGGTCACAAGTATTGATAACTGTCATTCCAGGTAACATTTTCATCAAACCGATATCTTCAAGGATTTGGTGAGTTGCACCATCTTCTCCTAAAGTTAAACCAGCATGTGAAGCACATATTTTCACATTTTTTTCAGAATATGCTACTGACTGACGGATTTGATCGTAAACTCTTCCTGTTGAAAAGTTAGCGAAAGTTCCAGTAAATGGAATTTTTCCACCGATAGTTAAACCAGCTGCGATTCCAATCATGTTTGCTTCCGCAATACCGATTTGGAAAAAACGTTCTGGGTGATTTTTTTTGAAATCATCAAATTTTAATGAACCAATTAAGTCCGCACAAAGTGCTACTACGTTTTCATTTTTTTGACCTAGTTCAGTCATACCCACTCCAAAACCTGAACGAGTATCTTTACTTCCTGTATTTATATATTTTTTCATTACTTAATTTAAAAGTTGAATGATTTAAAAATTAAATGATTATGAAAACTCATAATTCATAATTTAAAATCCATAATTATTTAATAGTCACCTAATGTTTCAGGATTTTGAGATAAAGCATTTTCAAGTTGAGCATCATTTGGTGCTTTACCGTGCCAAGCATGACTATACATCATATAATCCACTCCATTACCCATTTCAGTATGCAATAAAACACAAACTGGTTTTCCTTTTCCAGTTCTAGATTTAGCATCATTCATTCCAGCAATAATAGCTTCTAGGTTGTTTCCTTCTTTAATTTCAAGAACATCCCAGTCAAAAGCCTCAAATTTAGCACGGATACTTCCCATTGCTAAAACTTCATCAGTTGTTCCGTCAATTTGTTTTCCGTTCAAATCTACAGTTGCAATTAAGTTGTCTACTTTTTTAGCAGAGGCGTACATAATAGCTTCCCAGTTTTGTCCTTCTTGCAATTCTCCATCACCAGTTAAAGTATAAACTAAGTGGTTGTCATTATTTAATTTTTTTGCCTGAGCCGCACCAATTGAAACAGACAATCCTTGACCTAAAGATCCCGCAGCCATACGTACTCCTGGTAGGTGATCGTGTGTTGTAGGGTGTCCTTGTAGTCTTGAGTTGATTAAACGGAAAGTAGCTAATTCAGATACTGGAAAGTAACCACTTCTTGCTAGAACGCTATAAAAAACAGGAGAAATATGTCCGTTTGAAAGGAAGAAAAGGTCTTCGCCAATTCCATCCATGTCAAAACCTTCTTTGCGTTCCATTAAGTTTTGGTATAACGCTACTAAAAATTCAGTACAGCCAAGAGATCCTCCTGGGTGACCAGAGTTGACAGCGTGTACCATTCGAAGAATATCTCTTCTTACTTGGATCGTTAAATCGTTTAATTGTTGTGTGTTAGGCTTCATTTTATGTGTAAAAGTTAAACTGCTGCAAATGTAATTTTTATTTTGCCGTAAGACAAATGATTTTTGGTTTAGTTATTCAATTGTTTGTAAAAGTATAAAAGTTTTTTGCTGAAAGCTTTTGATTTATTTTATAATCACTTTTTTGAAAACACAATATTTTTTAATTTGTATTCAAAAAGGCTAATTTAAGAGATTATATAAATTATTCATATCATGGAAAAGGGGAATGTCTAGATTTTTAAAAAGGTCTTCTGTATGGCTGTTTACATAAGCAAAAACATCAAAACCTCCAGCTTGCGCCGCTTGGACTCCCGCTAAACTGTCTTCGATAACGACACATTCTTCAACAGTATAGCCCATTGATTTTGCTGCATGAAGATAGAGCTCTGGATTAGGTTTCCAACTTTTGATATCGTAAGCGCTAAAAATATTCCCTTCAAAACGGTCAATGAGTTGTGTAGTGGTCAAGTTGAGTCTTATTTTTTCGGCTGGCCCATTGGAAGCAACACAAATATCGATATTGATTTTAGAAAGCAATTCATGGACTCCAGGAATAGGTTGCATTTGTGTTCTAAAAGCTTCAAAAGTACGTTCTCTGAATTCTTCTTCAAAAGTATCAGGTAGTTTTCGAGGTGCTAAACTTTCAATATAATCAAAACAAAACTGCAATGATTTGCCCAAAAAATGAGTCATAGCAAAATCCAATTGGATGGTTACACCTATAGATTTTGCCATGTCAACTAGAGTACTGTTGGAGATGCTTTCGCTATCTACCAAAACACCATCACAATCAAAAATGATACATTTGTATTTCATAAAGTATACTATTCTTTTATGATTTTAAAGGTATAGGAGATTTGGTCTTTATAGATAATTAAGATATAAAATCCTGAAATTAATTTAGATGCTTCGATTGTACTTTCTTTACATTCTCCTTTTTGTATCAATTTTGACTCGTAGTCAAATAATTCATATCGAGTAGCTGTAGGGTCTAAATTGACTATACGGATTATATCTTGTACGGGATTTGGATAAATGTATGGAATAAGAGCGGGTAATCGATTAGCGGGTGTAGATGAATTGGTGGTGTTAACAGTTGCCGTTACTGATTTTACTTCGGATTCAACAATAGAAACAGTGCTGTTGCAAGCATTTTCTAATAATTCATCTAAATCATTTTCATCATAAACTTTGGTGTACTCTAGCTTTTTTGCTTTTTGGAATAATTCGCAA
>JAHEBK010000040.1:2746-9706 GCA_024642295.1 Flavobacterium sp.
TCTTTTGATCAAGATAAATAATACCTAAGTTTTTCATGGCATAGCAATTGTTTTTATCTATTTCTAATTCAGCTTTCAAATCACTAATTCCTTTTTCAGTCTCACCAGTTTTATGGTATATTAGTCCTCTGGTTGTTTTGATATCTCTACCTCCATAACCTGAAGAACGTGCAATGATGTTTTTCTCTCTCTCAGCAGCAATTATAATATGTGGCATCGCTTTCTCAAATTCACCTTTATCCGAGTATAGTTTTGCAAGTGCCAATTGTGCAAAAGCGTGATTGGGCATTATATCCAATACTTTATTCAAATAAACTAGTGCTAAATCATTTGATTTTGTATACTGTAAAAAATTGGCAAAGTTGTATAAAATTCGATTGTCTTTTGGAGCTAATTTTAGGGCTTTACAGAAATAATGCATGGCTGAATTTTCCATTTCCAGTGCTCCATAAATATTGGCAATGGCATCATATAAGTTGCTGTTGCTCTTGTCTAGTTTAATTTTAATAGAATCAGGGATTATTTTTTTTGGGTCAATATTCATTTTATCCACAAATGCTTCCATTTTTTTATAATCTTGTAGGGATAAAAAGTTGTTTCCTAGTTTGTGTCTTAGTGCTGCTCTTTTGAATATATCGTTTATCCTTGTTGGATTGAAATTAGTTCTAGTATTCAATTCGGTAAGAGAGGCAAGTGCATTTTTAACAATTTCCTCGCTGTCCTTATTAAAAGGAATTTTGTGGTCAATGCGATTTAGTAATTTCCCATTATCATAAGTCCAAGTGACAAGGAGTTCTCCTTGTTGATTGAATTGAGATGCTTTTCCGTGTTTTTGATTTTTGGAGTTGTAATAGAAAATTTCATTCTTACCGCCATCTTTATAGTAGGTTTTAACGCTATCGAGTATTTTGTCTGAACCATACCAATGTTCTATGGCTGGAACACCATCATTATAACTATATCTTTTAACAGGACTTGTAGCGTTTAAAAAATTGGAGGTTTTATTTTGCCCTAAAATAAACATTGGTAACAGAAGAAAAAATAGGTAAGTTGTTGTTTTCATTTTTGGAGTACATAATGGTAATTAATTGTTGCTTTTGTGTTTTTATTTTAATGTCGAAATATACTACATTTTTCAAAGCAAAAATAAAAATTAATTACGAACTACAAGATAACATGGAGCAACCCACTTTGTTTCGTGCCCATTCAGGGCGTTTTGCAAACCATTTTTGACTGTTTTCTTGTGCATCATACGGTTTTTTAAGTAGAGTAAAAAGTTCGTCAATCAAACTATAATCTTCTTTGTCAGCAGCATCAATGGCTAATTGTGCCATATAGTTTCGAAGGACATATTTTGGGTTTATGGTATTCATTTTCTTAGCTCGTTCAACATCTGATAGTTTTTCTAGTTTGAGTCTTGAAGTGTATTCTTTGAACCAATTGCTCCATGCCAGTTCAAGGTCAGAATGTGGTTCGGGTAAATTGTAAAAAGCATCTATTAGAGTTTGAAATCCGCTTTCTGGTTTTTCTTTATCAAACGAACTTAAGTTTCTAAAGAAAATAGTCATATCAGTTTCAGTGAGATGGAGTATTTCTTCCAGTTCTTGGATTAGGGTTTTGTCGGTTTCGTTTTCGATAAATAATCCAATTTTTGAAGCCATCATTTTAACGTATTTACTATCATAATTTGTTCTGAAATCATTCAAAATACTTTCTAAACCATCTGCTTCTTCAATTAGAGGGTATAAGGTATTGGCGAGTTGGTACAAATTCCAAAGCACCATATCAGGCTGATTACCGTAACGATAGCGTTTGTTTTGAGCGTCAGTAGTATTGGGTGTCCAGCCGTAATCATAGCCTTCGAGCCAACCGTAAGGTCCGTAATCAATGGTTAATCCCAAGATGGACATGTTATCAGTATTCATTACACCATGTACAAAACCTACACGTTGCCAATGAATCACCATGTCAAGGCTGTTTTGAGTAACTTTTTTGAAAAACTGGAGATAAGTTTCCTTGGAAGGACTTCCAATTTCTGGGTAAAAATGTTTGATGGTGTAATCAACGAGCGTTCTTAAATTATCAGTATCATTACGAGAAGTGAAAATTTGGTAGTTACCAAAACGCATAAAACTAGGAGCTACACGGGTCACAATGGCACCTTTTTCAAAAGCGGAATTTCCATTGTAGAGCACATCTCTCAAGACTTGGTCACCAGTTAAACAAAGCGCTAAAGCTCTTGTAGTTGGTACACCCAAGTGAAACATAGCTTCTGAACATAAATATTCTCTGATAGATGAACGTAAAACAGCCAATCCGTCAGCGGTTCTAGAATAGGGTGTTTTTCCTGCGCCTTTGAGTTGGATAGCCCAACGTTGGTTATGGTGTACTATTTCGGTAAGATTGATGGCACGACCATCGCCGAGTTGTCCTGCCCAATTACCAAACTGATGTCCGCCATAACACATAGCATAAGGTTGTGTATTAGGTAGAACTTCATTTCCTGTGAAAATATTTTTAAATGTTTCAGATTGAATGTCGGCTTCAGACAGTCCTAAGTTTTCTACCATATCTGGTGAAACATGAAGAACAATTGGGTTAGCTGTTTTTTTTGGCGTTACAAATGAAAAACAAGCATTTGGAACTTGGCGAACAGAATTGGTTGTGATGGGATCAGCAGGTAATTCTTTATTGAAAGTATCTTGAATGTTGAGTTTCATCTATATTGTTATTACTAGTTTTATAGTTACAAAGTTACAAATAGAAAATAGGGATTTGGGATATAATAGACGCTTTTTTTGCGTTAGGGATAGAGGCGGTATCCTCGAAGTGTAACGGAGAGATTGAGCCGAAAGCCCGACCCTGCTGGATCGAAGAGGAAGTAGGGACACGCCCTGAAGATTTTTTTTGTTGTATTTTTTGAGCCGTTACTTTGCTGTTAAAAATGGCAACTTTTTTCTAAATTAAACTATCTTTGCGCTCCCGAATGGTCGGGAGAACAATTGGGACAAAAACCTTAATATGAAGTTTGATTTATTACAAAAAGATCCGCAGTCTAAAGCCAGAGCGGGAAGTATTACCACTGATCACGGTGTAATTGAAACCCCAATTTTTATGCCCGTAGGCACAGTTGCCTCTGTTAAAGGAGTGCACCAGAGAGAGTTAAGGGATGATATTAATCCTGATATTATATTGGGAAACACCTATCATTTATACCTTCGTCCACAAACAGAAATTCTTGAAAAAGCGGGAGGATTGCATAAATTCATGAATTGGGATCGTAATATTTTGACAGATTCAGGTGGGTATCAGGTGTATTCGCTTTCATCCAATCGTAAGATTAAAGAAGAAGGAGTGAAATTTAAATCACATATTGATGGTTCTTACCACTTTTTTACTCCTGAGAATGTGATGGAAATTCAGCGTACAATTGGGGCTGATATTATTATGGCATTTGATGAATGTACGCCTTATCCTTGTGATTACCATTATGCGCGTCGTTCGATGAATATGACACATCGTTGGTTGGATCGTTGTATCAATCATTTGGAGAAAGTGCCTGTAAAATATGGTTATGACCAAGCTTTTTTTCCAATTATTCAAGGAAGTGTTTATAAAGATTTAAGAGAGAAATCAGCCGAATATATTGCTAATTCAAATCAAGTTGGAAATGCTATTGGAGGACTTTCAGTAGGAGAACCTGCTGAGGAAATGTATGCCATGTCAGAGATTGTTTGTAATATTTTGCCTGAAGACAAACCAAGATATTTAATGGGTGTGGGAACACCAATTAATATTTTGGAAAATATTGCTCTAGGAATTGATATGTTTGACTGTGTGATGCCAACTCGTAATGCACGTAACGGAATGTTGTTTACGGCAAACGGAACAATCAATATTAAGAATAAAAAATGGGAAGATGACTTTTCGCCTATTGACGAAATGGCACTTACCTATGTTGATACCGAATATTCTAAAGCGTATTTACGTCATTTATTTGCTGCCAATGAATATTTAGGAAAGCAAATTGCTACAATTCATAATCTTGGTTTTTATATGTGGTTGGTTCGTGAGGCTAGAAAGCATATCATTGCAGGAGATTTTAGAACGTGGAAAGATATGATGGTGAAGAATATGAGCCAGCGACTATAAAATATCTTTAATTGTTTAATCGTTTATACGGCTAAATAATTAAACAAATAAACGATTAAACTTTACGATGCTAACAATATTAGATAAATACATCTTAAAAAGATATTTGGCGACTTTTGCGACCATGTTGCTGATGTTTATTCCTATTGGAATTATAGTCGACGTTTCGGAAAAGATAAATTTCATGATAGAAAATGAGGTTCCTTTCCTCAAAATAGCTGTTTATTATTATCATTTCACGATTTATTTTGCTAATGCATTGTTTCCAATATTTTTGTTTTTATCGATAATATGGTTTACTTCAAAATTGGCTAATAATACTGAGATTATTGCCATTTTGAGTTCAGGTATTTCTTTTTCTCGTTTTTTAAGACCTTATATTATTGGCGCTTCATTAATATCTGTATTTGTTTTGATAATGGGATTTTTTGTTGTTCCTGTTTCTAGTGAAGGATTTAATAATTTCAGGTATACTTACTTGAGAACCAATGGAAAGCAAGCGATGCATGGTGATAATACTGATGTGTATAGACAAATAAATGATAACGATTTTTTGTATGTAAATAGTTTTAACCCAACGTCCAAAACAGCTTTTAATTTTGCTTTAGAAAAGTTTAAAGGTGAAAAATTAGTTTCAAAAGTTACAGCCAGTAGAATACAATGGAATCCAACAGATAGTACTTATACAATGTATGATTATACGAAAAGGACTGTTGGGAATTTAGGTGATAAAATTGAAAAAATACCAGAAAAAAAAGCAGTATTTAGTTTTGATTTAGAGGATTTAACACCTGTGATTTATATTGCTGAGACATTAACTTTGGACAAATTAAATGCATTTATTGATAAAGAAAAAGAAAGAGGTTCTTCGAATATCAATATCTATATGGTTGTCTTGTACAAAAAATACAGTGTCCCTATATCAGCTTTTATATTAACCATTATTGCCGTTTCAGTATCAGCAATGAAGAGAAGAGGAGGAATGGGAATGAATTTAACGATTGGTATCGCTATCGCATTTTCATTTGTGTTTTTTGACAAAGTTTTTGGGGTAATTGCAGAGAAGACTACGTTCTCCCCTTTTATAGCAGTATGGTTTCCAAATTTTATTTTTGGAATCTTAGCTATCTATTTACTCCGCAATGCAAAGCGTTAACTTAAAAAGTTATTTGGCGCTCCATTTCATCGTTTTTATTTAGGGTTTTACTGCAGTAGTAGGCGCTTTGATAACGATTGATTCTGTCACTATCGTATGGTATAGAACGCTTTTAGCAAGTTTATTTTTAAGGATTTTTATTCTCTATAAGTAAAAAAATAGTTCAAATTTCTGTAACGCTATTTTTGAAATTAGTTTTCGTTGGATTGTCAATTCCTTTACACTGGATTTTCTTTTTTTATGCAATTGAGGTTTCTAATGTTTCCGTCACACTTTCCGTATTTTCTTTAGGCGCTTTTGTAATTCTTTTGATGGTAGTGCTAAATGGAGTATACAAACACTGAAGAACCCAAAGGAACAGACTTTGAATTAGTGTTTTTTTAACTATTTTGAACAGGTTTTTTATGATACCTTTGCAAGGTTTTATTAATTAAAATATAAAAAATGCAACAACATTTGCGTCTTAATGAATTTAAAGTCTTTTTTTACAGACTAATTCTAGCTTACGTATTTTACTTCTTTGCTCGAGTTTTATTCTATTTTTATAATATTGATTTGCTAAGGGTTGAATCATTTTCAGATTTTATGGCATTATGTTATTATGGAGTGACATTTGATACCACAGCTATTTTGTATGTTAATTTGTTATTTATCGTTTTTTCGATTTTTCCATTATATAATAATACCAGTATTAGATATCAGAAGTTCTTGTTTTATCTTTATTTTGGCACTAATTTACTAGCTTACGGGTTGAATTTTATAGATTTCATTTACTATAAATACACTTTTGCTCGTACAACAAGTGTTGTTTGGGAAGTTTTGAAACACGAAACTAATAAAAAAGTACTCTTGTTTAGTTTCTTGTTTGACTATTGGCATGTGTTTGGTCTGTTTATTTTGTTTTCAGCACTTTGGATTTATTTGTATAAAAAAGTGTCTGTAAAAAACTTTAAACCCACCAAATTGATTCCTTATTTTGGGTTTTCAGTTATTAGTTTTTTGTTTGTCGCTTTAATGACTATTGGTGGAATTCGTGGTGGGGATTTCAAAAAATCGACACGACCAATTAATCTTTTAGATGCTAGTCGTCATGTGAAAAATGTAGTGCATTCGGATATTGTTTTGAATACTCCATTTGCTTTAATTCGTACGTTGTTTAGCAATAGTTTTGCGAAAAAGAAGTATGCAGGGGTAACTCCAGCATATATTGAAAAAGAAATTCAACCTATTAAAGAATACCATAATAATCCAAAGACAAAATCTAATGTGGTGGTTTTTATTGTTGAAAGTTATGGAAGAGAATATATTGGAGCTTTTAACAAAGATGCTAATATTCCAAATTATAAAAGTCACGCTCCATTTTTGGATTCTTTGGCACAACACAGTTTGATATTCACAAACGCTTACGCAAATGGACGTCAGTCGATTCACGGGATGTCATCCGTTTTGGCAGGAATTCCATCTTTTAAAGATGCTTTTACGTCTTCTCCTTATCCAAAACAAAAAATTGAATCAATTATATCTACTTTAAAAGGAGAAGGTTATGATACCTCTTTTTTCCATGGTGCTGCCAATGGTTCGATGGGATTTTTGGGGTTTAGTAATATCTTAGGAATTGATCATTATTATGGGCGTACCGAGTTTAATGATGA
>JAHEBK010000348.1 GCA_024642295.1 Flavobacterium sp.
GAGACCAATAAAATCTATATTAAAAAACTAAAAGCTTCATTCTTCCATAAAGAAATAGACTGTATTTAAAAACTTTGCGAGTCTCTGTGTTTCCTTTGTGCCTCTTTGCGTAACAAAAAAAACCACAATCTCCTAATATTTGAAAATTGTGGCTTTGAATGCTTAGACAAAAAATAGGATTAATCCACCGCTACTTTATAGGTTGGATCTTCCATAATGTTCACATCAATAATTTCGTCCGCATTGTGTAACAACTGCAAGCAATCTGCACTAAGATGACGTAAATGTACTTTCTTGCCTATTTTAGCGTAACGTTCCGTAAGTTTATTAAGAGCATCAATGGCACTCATATCCGCAATTTTACTTTCTTTAAAATCAATAATTACCTCTTTAGGATCGTTTGGAATGTCAAATTTCTCTAAAAATGCTGTAGTAGATGCAAAGAAAAGCGGTCCGTAAATTTCATAGTGTTTCACCCCTTTGTCATCTACATATTTTTTGGCACGAATGCGTTTCGCACTTTCCCAAGCAAACACCAAAGCCGAAATAATTACTCCAATTAAAACCGCTAAAGCCAAATTGTGCAGCATAATCGTAATCACAGCTACTAAAACACCAACAAAAATATCTTGTTTTGGCATTTTATTAATGATTCGGAAACTAATCCACTCAAAAGTACCAATCGCTACCATAATCATTACCCCAACCAATGCCGCAATAGGCAATTGTTCGATTACAGGAGCACCCACCAATACAATCAACAAAATCGTCAATGCAGCTACAATTCCAGACAAACGCGCTCTGGAACCTGCTGAAAGGTTTACTAAGGTTTGTGCTATCATAGGACAACCACCCATTCCAAAGAAAAAGCCATTCAAAAGATTGGCACCACCTTGAGCCACTGCTTCCCTATTTCCACTTCCTTTCGTTCCTGTAATTTCGTCCACTAAGTTCAAGGTCAACAATCCCTCGGTTAATCCAACTGACCCCATGATTAAAGCATACGGAGCAATTAATTCTAAAGTTGCCCAACTCCAATCAATATTAGGTACATGAAATGGAGGAAGACCTCCACTTACTGAAGCGATATCTGCTACCGTTTTAGTTTCGATTCCAAAACCTAATACCAAACCAAACACCACAATAATTGCGACTAATGAGGCTGGTATTGCTTTAGTCAACTTTGGCAACAACAACACTATCCCAATAGTCAATGCGACCAATCCAGCCATAATATACAAAGGCATTCCTGATAGCCAAACACTTTCACCGTTAACCATAGTTTTGAATTGTTCGAGTTGTGACATAAATATAATCACGGCCAATCCGTTAACAAAACCGTACATTACTGGCTGCGGTACCAAACGAATAAATTTACCCAATTTAAATAATCCAACTAAAATTTGAAAAACACCCGCCAAAGCTACAGCTGCAAAAACATATTCTAATCCGTGTGATTTCATCAATGCAACCAACACAATTACCGTTGCTCCTGCCCCACCTGAAACCAAGCCTGGGCGCCCACCAAAAATTGCCGTTACCAAGCCCATAATAAAGGCAGCATACAAACCTACCAAAGGAGGGAAACCAGCTAATATTGCAAAGGATAAGGATTCAGGTATCATGGTCATAGCCACTGTTAATCCTGCTAAAATCTCTGTTCTGTAATTCACCTTTTGAGTGAAATCAAATAAATTAAAATACTGCTTCATTGTTTATTTATAATGTAATCCATGAAAAAATCATGATTAATAAATTGTGGCAAAGGTACTTTATTTAAATTGGAATTAAAATTGCCCCTCAAAAACAGACCATAAACGAATCTCGATAACTACTAACACAACAAAACATTTTACAAGCTACACTTCAAATAAAGCCATACAATCCTCCTTTTTAAACTTAAAAATTCTTAAATTTGAGAGACATACTACTAATTCACATCAATAATTTGTAACCCATTTTAAAAAATAACAAACCAAAAAAACGTATTGAATACTAATTTTAAAATATTTGATGATGCCATTTATAGATTATTATAAAATATTAGAAATTGAAAAAAATGCTACCGAAGCTGAAATAAAAAAAGCATACCGGAAAATGGCTCGAAAACACCATCCAGATTTAAACCCAAATGACAAAGAAGCCGAAAAAAAATTCAAAGAAATCAATGAAGCCAACGAAGTTTTAAGCAATCCTGAAAATAGAAAAAAATACGACCAATACGGTGAAAACTGGGAACACGCAGAGGAATATGCTAAACAACCACAAGGACAACAACACTATAGCAAACAACAAGGAAACCAAGGGGGTTTTCAACCTGAAGGTCATGATTTCTCTGACTTCTTTGAGTCAATGTTTGGAGGCGCATTCGCAAATACTCAATCTAAAAACAGACCTCAATTCAAAGGTCAAGATTACAATGCAGCACTTCAACTCGATTTAAATGAGGTTTATAAAACACATAAAAGAACCTTAACCATTAACAATAAAAATATTAGGCTTACCATTCCAGCTGGAATAGAAGATGGACAAATAATCAAAATATCGGGTCACGGAGGCGAAGGACAACAGGGAGGACCTAAAGGTGATTTATACATTACGTTTTCCATTATTAATCATACACCATTCAAAAG
>JAHEBK010000349.1 GCA_024642295.1 Flavobacterium sp.
AATCTACTAGCAAATACAACTGAAAATTCATTTGTAAAAACTAGCACAACAATTGGGAGTTATGACTTATTGAAACAAACATTTGGGGCAGGATATAGTGATAAAAAAACAACTATTTATTCTAATTATAATAGTTTGGAAAACGAGGGCTACCGAACAAATAGCAGTTATGATCGCAAGTCTCTGAATCTTTTTGGAAAACACCATCTTTCTAAAAGCGATATTCTTTCCCTTTTTGCCATTGGCACCCGACTAAAATCCTATATTCCAAGCTCAATCAGTGAGATAGACTACAATAATTCACCACAAAAAGCGGCGGCAACTTGGGAGGCTGCTAAAGGATACGAGTCTTATGATAAATTACTATTGGGATTAGGATATGAACATCTTTTCAGTGGAAATTGGACTTTGAGCACGAGTGTTTTTTCATCAATGAAGAACGGATATGAAGCCCGACCTTTTGATATTTTAGAAGATAATAGTGTTTCTTTTGGATTTAGATCAAAAGTTAACCACACTACTAGAATATTTTCATTTCCTACAACTTTATGTATGGGTGTAGAATCTTTAACCGAAAATTATGATTTTTCACTTTATAAAAATGAATATAAATCACAACCTGGTCAAGGTAGTATTCAAGGGGATCGTTTTAGTGAAATCAATCAAAAAAGAAGCAATTCGAATGTTTTTTTTCAAATGAATATGCAACTAAATGAGAAGCTGTATTTAGAGTCTGGTTTGTCCTATAACAATACGAGTTACAAACAAAACGATGTTTTTATTGTAAATAATACGGATAAAAAAAGCTACTCTTTTGGTTCTATTTGGTCTCCGCGACTAGGTCTTTCATACGAAATAATTAAAGGGAAAAATATTTTTGCCTCAATTAGTAAAGGTTTTTCAACTCCAACTCTTGCAGAAACGTTAACTCCCGAAGGTCAAATTAATACGAGTTTAAAACCGGAGACAGGGATTAATTACGAAATTGGGTTTAAAGGGAATTTTGTAAATTCTAAACTCTACACCGAGTTTGCTTTTTATGATATGCTTGTTGAAAATTTATTAGTTGCAAGACGTATTGGAGAAGATCAATATATGGGGATTAATGCAGGAAAAAGTTCGCATCGTGGCATTGAATTTTTAATACATTATAAATGGAATCCAAACGCAAATATCAAAATTCAACCCTATTATTCAGGAACAATAAATAATTTTAGGTTTACTGATTTTGTAGATAATGACAAAGATTTTTCAGGGAATAAGCTACCCGCAGTTCCTAATATTCAATGGAATTTAGGATTTGATTTGAGTACTGATTTTGGATTAACCATAAATACAAACTATGGTTTTTTTGGCAAAATGCCAATGGATGATGCTAATTTAAAATATACTCAAAAATACCAATTACTAAATGCAAAAGTGGCCTATACTTTTGTTATTCTAAAAAAACTGAAAGCGGAAATAAATACAGGCATGCAAAATATCTTGAACGAAAAGTATGCTTCCAGTATTTTGCCCAATGCAGTTGGTTTTGGAAACGCTGCACCTCGTTACTATTATCCTGGAAATCCAAGTACTCTTTATGGTGGAATAACAGTTACGTATCTGTTTAAATAAAAAATGGCAGTAAGATTTTTACTTTTTACTAACTGCCTTTACTTCCTCAAGGGTAACCATTTTCTTTTGTTTGTTAGTCCAAGAATTCATAATGTAATTCATTACATCTGCTACTTCTTGATTTTCAAGTCCTAAATCAGGCATGTTGTTGTTGAACTTTTTACCGTTAACGGTTATAATTCCCGTTTGCCCATATTTAACGGCATAAATACTTTGAGTTCTTTTTTTGCTAAGCCAATCAGAAGCATCAACTGGAGGAAAATTAACGTTGTCTCCTTTTCCATTAGCTAAATGGCATTGAACGCAAAAATCGGTATAAATGTCTTTCCCTCTGCTAATACTCTTTTGCAAATCTGATTTTTCCTGAAATACAACAGGAGTTAGGTATTGAGTATCGCTTTCATCTTTTATAGTAAAACCCGATGAAGCAAAATAGGCAAAGCCAAGTATAACTGGAGTGGTAAACAAATAAATTTTATTAAATAACATGGTATAATTAATTAGGGATGATTTTAAAGACTCCTTTTTGATCTACAGCAATATAGAGATAACCATCGTGCGCTTGAATCACATTTCTTAATCTTCCAATATCTGTAGCAATTTTTTGTCTATTAATTACTTTGTTGTCTTTGAGTTTTAGTAGTTCTAAATATTGAAATTTTAAAGAACCTACCAGCAAATGTCCTTTCCAATCGGGATATTTATCACTAGTAACATAAACCATACCACTTGGAGCGATAGATGGTACCCAATAATATAATGGCTGTTCCATTCCTTCCTTCGCGGTTATATCACTAATAATTTTATCATCATAATCAATTCCATAGGTGATTACTGGCCAACCATAATTTGCCCCTTTCTTGATAATGTTAATTTCATCGCCACCTTTTGGGCCATGTTCGTGAGCCCAAATTTCACCAGTAATGGGATTTTTAATCAGGCCTTGTGGATTGCGATGACCGTAAGAATAAATGGCTTCTTTTGCTCCAGTTTTACCAACAAATGGATTATCGGCT
>JAHEBK010000041.1 GCA_024642295.1 Flavobacterium sp.
GGTTGTGACCTATTAAACAAAAACCGTACCTCATTTAGATAAACTCAAAGAAAACAGAGCCTTTAAAATTCATTACATCCAAAGCCCCCATGGAATTCTACTTAAAATAAGTAACAAGCCTATCCCATAGTAAATTGAGAACGTTTTAAATTTTGAGTTACTGTCACTTAACTTTTTATGTTTAGACCAACCTATAGTAATCAAAGTGATTGCAATAATATTAATAAGTGGGTGCTCCATTGAAGTTAATCGCAACATTTTATCACTCATTTGTCCTAATGAAGAAAACCCTAATGGCGATACAAAATACAAAATCAATCCGATCAATAATTGTGTATGTGTCCCTATCAATCCCATGATTGCAATTTTTCGATCTTTTGGCGTAAATTCTTTTTTACCTAACAATCCAATAGCTGCATTAGCAACTGCTACAATTAACAATAAGAGTGCTAAATACGCCCAACCTGAATGGAATTTCTGAATAAACTCGTACATAAATAAATATTTTTTTAAAACAAATATAAACAAAATAGTCATAAAAAAAAGCCCTAACTCCTATTCGAGTTAAGGCTTAAGACTTTTTTAACTTCTTGTAAAAGGAGTTAAATTGTTTTTTATTTATTTTTCAAAAAATAGTTTAACAAAAATGAAGTAGAACTATCATGAGTTTTAACTGTTTTAGTATTGATTTCATCCAAAATAGAATTTGCTAATTGCTTTCCTAATTCTACTCCCCATTGATCAAAACTAAAGATGTTCCAAATAATTCCTTGTACAAAGATTTTATGCTCATACATCGCAATCATTGAACCTAATGTTTTTGGTGTCAATTTTTCAATCAAAATAGTATTCGTAGGTTTATTTCCTGTAAACACTTTGAAAGGCAAAAGATAACTTGCCGTTGCTGCATCTAATCCTTGTTTATCAAACTCTGCTTGTACTTGTGCCGCCGTTTTTCCATGTAACAAAGCTTCTGTTTGCGCAAAGAAATTAGACATCAATTTATCATGGTGGTTTTCGTCCCCGTAAAGTGGTTTTACAAATCCAATAAAATCAGATGGGATCAACTTTGTTCCTTGATGAATCAATTGAAAAAAGGCATGTTGCGAATTGGTACCAGGCTCTCCCCAAATAATGGTTCCCGTTTGATAATTTACTGGTTTCCCATCTCTACCCACACTTTTACCATTACTTTCCATGGTTCCTTGCTGTAAGTAAGGAGCTAATTTTTGTAAATATTGTGTATAAGGAATCAAGGCTTCACTCTCTGCTCCGAAGAAATTATTATACCAAACACTTAATAATGCTAAAATTACAGGTGCATTTTTATCAAAATCAGTTGTTTTGAAATGCGTATCCATTTCATTAGCACCGTTTAGCAATTGCTCATAATTATCGTATCCAATAGCCAAACTAATAGTCAAACCTACCGCACTCCATAAAGAGAAACGTCCTCCAACCCAGTCCCACATTGGGAAAACATTATTAGGATTGATTCCGAACTCCGTTACTTTTTGCATGTTAGTAGAAACAGCAACGAAATGCTTTGCTACATCTTCTTGAGTTGCAGAACTTAAAAACCATTTTCTAATAGTTTCAGAATTCGTTAGAGTTTCTTGAGTAGTAAATGTTTTAGAAACAATAACAAAAAGTGTAGTTTCTGGATTTAATTTTTTGATAATTTCGTTTACATGGTCTCCATCTACATTAGACACAAAATGCACGTTCAAATCATTTTTGTAAAACTGTAAAGCTTCCACTACCATTGCAGGACCTAAATCTGAACCTCCAATCCCGATGTTTACCACATCTGTAAATACTTTTCCAGTATACCCTTTGCGAGCACCTGAAACAACTTCATTTGTAAAAGTTTTAATTTTAGCTTTTACTTCATAAACTTCAGGAATTACATTTACACCGTTTACCTTTACTACTTCGGTTTTTTTAGCTCTTAAAGCCGTATGAAGCACAGCTCTATTCTCGGTTTTATTAATGATTTCACCGCCAAAATAAGCTGCGATCGCATCTTTTAAACCTACTTCATTTGCTAGTTCTTGCAACAGAGTCATTGTTTCTTGACTAATATTATTCTTTGAATAATCAATCAAGAAATCATTCCATTTGATATTAAATTTATCTGTTCTTGAATAATCTTCTTTAAACATTTCTTGCATTGAAATAGTTTTAATTTCGTCAAAATGTTTTTGAAGTTTAGTCCAAGAAGTAGTTTCTGTTGGGTTAATTGTTTTTAAAGCCATTTGTATTTTAGTTCAAGTTTTTATTCGCAGTAAAAATACTGAAATTCCTTTTAATAGATAAATGCTTTTTAGATTAAATAATATATAATAGGCATGAAAAAAAATGAGAATCAATATTTATACATACTGATTCTCATTTCAAAACAACTATATTTATCAAATTGCATTTACAAATTTCCAATACTATCTAACTCCCTTTTTAACGGTTCAATTTTAGCAAGATATTGCGCCTTATTAACACCTGTCATAGCTTCACCTGTTGGTAAATTCAATCGCAAGGGATCTACTTGCACCCCATTTTTCCAAAAACGATAGCATACATGCGGTCCAGTAGCCAAGCCTGTACTGCCAACTCTACCAATTACATCACCCTGATTCACACGTTGCCCACGACGTACCAATATTTTTGACATATGTAAATATTGTGTAGCAAAGGTGCCATTATGTTTAACTTTTACATAATTTCCGTTTCCTGCTGTATAACCCGTCATTTCAACCACACCAGAGGCTGTCGTAGTAATAGGTGTCCCTGTGGGTGCCGCATAATCCGTTCCTTTATGTGCTTTCCAACGTTTTTGAACTGGATGAAAACGATTCATAGTAAAACGAGAAGTTAGTCGACTAAATTTAATTGGAGTCTTCAAAAAGAAATTTTTCAACGTTTTGCCTTCATCATCATAATATTCTATTTTTCCCGAGGAGGCATCTTTTGAAAACGGAAAAGCATAGCTTATTTTTCCTTTGTATTCAAAAAAACTAGCTTCTAGTTCATCTACTCCATTATAAATAGAATCATTTATATATCGCTCTTTAAAAACAATCCCAAAGCGATCACCTTTTTTTAATTTAAAAAAGTCAATGGTCCATGAATAAATTTTAGTAATTTGACTTGCTAATCCAGCATCAACACCCGCTTTATCTAATGTTTCAGAAAGAGACCCCTTTAATACACCACCGATAGTTCGTCTCTTAAGAGTAATAGGTCTTGTTTTTTTATAAGCCACAATTGCCGAATCACGAAAATCAAAAATATAGTAATTTAAGGCATCCGGTTGATAAACAAAAACTTGAAGTTTATTCGTTTTGTCTTTGGAGCGCAACATTGTGAAAGCTTTATTGGGACGAATCACTCTAACATCAAACGTGTCTTTTACACTTTGGACAATTTCATAAACTTTTCTATCTCCAATATTTTGATCTTCTATAATTGTTCCAAAAGTATCCCCTTTCTTAACCGTATCTTGAATTACATTAAAATCAGCATAGTCAAATCCAAAATCAGAATGATCCTGTTTTTTTGTTTTTACTATTTTAACTTCTTTAATCTTTTTTTCAGTTTTATTACACGAAAACAGACTAACTAGTACGATGATGATTAATGCAATTTGCTTCAAACCTAAATTCCTTTTTTATATATTCTTGCTTATTTTTCTTCTCCCCAACTTTCCAGTTCATCAACTGACCATAACTCCGGGAAAAATATTCTTTTCTGGTATTTAGGATGCATGTATTTTCTCCAATCACTTCCTCCAGTAGCTTCTCCATTGCCTTGCCCACTTTGATCAATATATTTGATAGCAACTTTTAAATGTTGCATGACCCAAGTAATGTTTACGGTATAATCAAAATGCCTCATTGCCTGAATAAGCGCAGGATTTTTTTGATCTGATTCTGAAAGTTGTCTGAATTTTTGCCATATATTACAACTTTTATGTTCTTCCATAAAAGTTAAAAAAGCGGCTTTATACCTTTTTTCAAAAGCATCTAATGTATATGATTTTTTTCCTGTTTTGAAGTCTTTTCCAGCAGCTTGCCAATATAATTTTTCAAAAACAGTTTCAACAGGGGTCGTATTTTCAATTGATTTTCTAAATCTATAATCTACAAGATTGATCAAATCAGTGGTTGCAAATTCTATTAATCGGTACTGAGCACTTTGAAAACCACTTGCAGGAGTCAAGGTATTACGAAATTTCATGTATTGATCTACATCCATTCCGTTTTCCATAATACCAAAAGAAGTGGTAAGCATGTCAAAATAACGACTTACTCTTGTTAACCTTTCAATAAAAAAATCAGCTTGAATAGTTGGTGTATTTGCGATTTGATTAATTTCCCAAAGAATCATTTTAAAAGTCAACTCATTTACTTGATGGTATAAAATAAAAACCATCTCATCAGGTAAAACAGTTCTTTGAATTTGCAAATTCAACAAAGCATCTGTCTGTATATAATCCCAATAAGTCACTGGTTTAGACCATAGCAATCCTTCGAGTTGGGTATCCGTTTTTATATCGATCGCATCATATTTTAATTCTATATCTTTTAAAATAGCGTTCGTATTCTCGTTAATGTTCATTACATTTTAATTTTAAATGGATTGCTCAGTCCTTTAAACGCATCCAAGTCTGCTTTTATTGACCCTACTGCTAAACTTGCTTTTATTCGAACAGGCAATCTATTGTCATCATCTGAAATCCAGACTGTTAAACTCTCTTGTTCTTTAAAAACTCGACCAGATTGCACCAATGGCCTGAATATCATACAAGGAACGACGCCAAATTTAGTGGTAATATCTTCACGACCTATATACTTTAACTTAAATTTTGTGGTTTCATCATCAAAAAACATGTCAATTGCAATAGATTCCCCTATTTTCAATTTATCAATACTAGGATGATTTCTTAAATAATAAAACGAGGATAAAATATCTTGGGTTTTATCTGGAACAACAAAAGCTTTTTCACTTTTATTTTTATAATCTTTTACTACAATTTTATTTGCTGATTGATTAAAAAAGCCTTCTTGGTTCTTAGTATACCCTCCTTCGTCAATTTTCCTAACAAATTGGTACGGATTTCCGGAATCTTTATCTATGTAACTTTCATATAAATCATCAACTTTAAAAAAAAATCGAGACATTCCAGTGGTATACCCTTTTCCAATAACGTGGAATACTTTTTTATTCTCAATTACAGCATCTTTAACTTCAAGTGTAGCATAGCCTGCATTGACAAAACCATAATGAATTCGGAATTTAAACCATTCCCCAACGCCGTATGCGTCATCATTTCGTGTATCAAACCCAAAAACGGAAATCAATATTAAGAAGAGTACTATCTTTTTCATAATTTACTTATATCTATTATTGATTAGGGAGGATGCAAAATTTGTTCCAAATATATTAAAACATAAAAACTCAGTCAAATTAATGACTGAGTTTTTATACTATTAACTAACCAAAAAACTATAAATTATGAAATTTATATCAAATAGGAAGGAAACCACCCCTTCCGTTTTGTGATTACAAAGTTAGCTAAGAACATTGAATAATATACACTAAAATAGATGTTTTTGATACGATTTATGAAGTTGATTCACAAAAACGATTATTTTTTTACATATTATAAAAAAAGAGTGTTTTTTATATTATCCTTGTAATTATTAAACAAAACTGTTGCGATAAAAAATCAAGCTAAAACAACATATTTAGGGTAACTTTGTCTAAAATGAGAAACCAATACTCACCCAAGTGTATGTGTTCGTGTTTTCCGGCGACCAAGTATGTTTTATTTCTATTGGACCTAGAACTGTTTCTAATCCATAACCAAAAGCATAACCTGTGTATTTAGGTACCGAAACCCAATCCTCGATTGATTTAAAAATCTTATCCCCTAAATTGGCAACATTTGCAGAAAAATTGAAGTGATTATTTTTGTAAAATTCAAAATCAAGCGTTCCTGTCGATTTTATATAACTATTAGCTCCAATACTTAAAAAATCATACCCATAAAATGGTCTAAAATTATTTATTGGATTAAATCCATATCCTCCAAGTACAAAATTAAAAAAAGGAACACTTTTTACACCAACAGAAAAACCTGCTTCATTTTTCAAACAAAAGGTTAGATTTTTACTAATTGTTGCCGCTATTCCAATATCTCCTTTAATAATTGTATAGGGATTAAAAGCATTAGTATAATTAGACGAAAATAGAAACGAATGAATATCCCCAGCGAAATACCATCCTTTTTTAGGGAAAAATTTATCATCAAAACTATCGTACTTTAAATACCCAAAAGCACTTAAATAACTACTGCTATCTATGATAGGATTTACATTTGATAATGTTTCAGACTTTATTTTCAAATATTTCCATTCAAAACCCCCGCCAATTAAAAATTGTTGTAAAAACAAAGACTGAAAATACAATTGATTTGTAATATCTGTAAAATTCACATTTACACTATTAACCCCAATGGTCGAAGAATCAAAATTATTTATATCGTTAGTAATATTTCTATTAAATTGATTAAAATGAGATTTGAATCCCACACTAAAATTATATCCATTTTCAATATAATAATCAAAATTGTACCTGAAATTATCGCCTAACACTAAATCCAGAGATGCAATATCATTCTTAAAAAAACGTTTCTTTTGGGTAAAATTTACTAGAACAGCACTCTTAAACAGCCCGTCATAATGCAAACCAAATTTCAAAAATGATTTTATAGGATCTTCTTTTAAAACCAAATTCAAATCGTCACTATCCTTGGCATAATTATTTGGTGTAAAATAATAATCAATACTATTAAAATTATGCGTTGCATCAATATTTGTAATTCCTTTCTCTAGCTGTTTATAGGTGATTTTTGTGTCTGGCTTAAATCTCAATTTTCCTGTAACATAATCTCTTGTGTAATTCTCTAATTCATTACAATTGATTTCCTTTATTATAAGCGTTTCGTCTTCAAGTTTTAATGGTGGCTTACTATATTTATCATTTTCACTTGCTAAACTCTTTAATTTTTCGAACACCGAAAAAGCAGCTTCTTCTCCTTTTATAATAATTTCTTTTCCATCATCAAAAGAAATCACACCATATTGCTTTATGTCTGGTTTAATATAAATGTCTGTATTCTTAATATTTTTCTTCATTTTCTCTATCGAATGAAGGTTTGTGATTTGCACTAATATTTTAGTAGCATCATTTAAACCTTTTTTCTTTAGCAAATCATCTTGTACATCTACTCCAATAATCACATCTGCACCCAGTGCTTTTATTTCATCAACTGGATAATTATTAGTAACTCCACCATCAACCAGTAGCTCCCCATTTAACTCTATTGGCGAAAACAACGAAGGAAATGCAGCACTAATCAGCATTGCCTGAGCTAAATTTCCTTTGTTTAGAATTACCTGTTTCCCTGTTTCAATATTAGAACCGATACATAAAAAAGGTGTTGGCAATTGATTAAAATCCCTAACATGCCTTACATTTCGCGTCAATTTACTCAATAAATTAAAATTATATATTCCTTTTGAAAGTGCCTCAGGAATACCAATTTTAAATTTGTTAAAAGGCAACACTAGAGCATACACTTCATCATTTCTTTTTTCATAGAAATTTTTGGAGGCTCTAGGAATATAATCATTCAATAACTCATCAAAATTTGTTGCCTTAAAAATGGAATCTACTTGGGCTGCATTGTAGCCCGCTGCATAAATCCCGCCAACAATCGCACCCATACTAGTGCCCCCAATGTAATCAACTTTAACACCTGCTTCTTCTAGTACTTTAAGCACTCCAATATGAGCAAATCCTTTGGCGCCACCACCACTTAAAACCAAACCTACTTTTGGTCTTTTTTCTTCTTGAGAAAACATATGATTCCCAGTAAAAAATATTAAAAGGATAATTATATATTTTTTCATATTTATAAAGTAGTCGGTTTAACTTAAATTCAAAAATTACTTGGTAATTAATCTATTCTTGTTTTGTAAAATTCGACAATTTTTTTTGCTTTAGACACACCAATTACATCCGAAATTTCTTTTTCACTCACTAATTTCAATCTTTTAACACTTTTAAAATGCTGAATCAGAGTTAACATGGTTTTTTCTCCAATTCCAGGTATTGATTCGATAGAAGAATTTAAGGCTTCTTTACTTCTTCTGTCTCTATGATGTGTAATCCCAAAACGGTGAGCTTCGTTTCGCAACTGCTGAATTACTTTCAAAGTTTCTGATTTTTTATCCAAATATAATGGTGCCGAATCCCCTGGATAAAACAATTCTTCGAGACGCTTTGCAATACCAATAATGGCTATTTTACCTCTCAATCCTAGTTCGTCCAAGCTCTTCAATGCTGATGACAATTGTCCTTTTCCTCCATCAATTATAATTAAATGAGGCAAAGGCTCTTTTTCATCTAACAACCTTTTATAGCGACGATAAACCACTTCTTCCATTGAAGCAAAATCATCAGGACCTTCGACTGTTTTTATATTAAAATGTCGGTAGTCTTTTTTACTTGGTTTTCCATCTTTAAAAACTACACAAGCCGAAACAGGATTTGTTCCTTGAATATTTGAATTATCAAAACACTCAATATGTCTTGGTTCTACTGATAATCGCAAATCTTTTTGCATTTGAGCCATTATCCGATTCGTATGGCGATCAGGATCTACAATTTGCAACTGTTTCAGTTGTTCGATTCTGTAAAATTTAGCATTTCGAATCGACAAATCTAAAATTTGTTTTTTATCGCCTAATTGCGGAACCGTTATTTTAATATTTGAACCCAAATCTATTGGAAACGGAACAATAACTTCTTTGGATAATAATTGGAATCGTTCTCTAAGCTCCACCACAGCCAACTCTAACAATTCTTCATCGGTTTCATCCAATTTTTTCTTCATTTCCATTGTATGGGAACGAATTATCGAGCCATGCGAAATTTGAAGAAAATTTACATAAGCTGCACCTTCATCTGAAACAATTGAAAAAACATCTATATTGGTGATTTTTGGATTTACTATTGTGGAGCGTGATTGGTAATTTTCAAGTACTTCAATTTTTTCCTTAATTTTCTGTGCTTCTTCAAAATGCATGTCTTGAGCCAATTCCATCATCAACTTCTTAAAGTCTTTCATGCTATTTTTAAAATTTCCTTTTAAAATTTCACGAATTGCTTCAGCTTGTTTTTGATAATTTTCCAATGTTTCAAAACCCTCACAAGGTCCTTTACAATTCCCTATATGATATTCTAAGCAAACTTTAAATTTTCCTGATTTAATATTTGAATCACTTAAATCAAAGTTACACGTGCGAAGTGGATACAACTCTTTGATTAACTCTAAAATAGTATTTACAGTTTTAAAACTAGTATAAGGCCCAAAATATTCCGACCCATCTTTGACCATTCTTCTGGTGGCAAATATTCTTGAAAAAGGTTCTTTTTTAATACAAATCCAAGGATAGCTTTTATCATCTCGCAACAACACATTATAACGTGGCTGCAAGGTTTTAATCAAATTATTTTCTAGCAAAAGAGCATCGGTTTCTGTAGGAACCACAATATGCTTAATGGTAACAATTTTTTTTACCAAAACATTCGTCTTCGCCGTAT
>JAHEBK010000042.1 GCA_024642295.1 Flavobacterium sp.
AATAACGACGTAATCTTTCATGAAATTTCATTGAAGTATAACCAGCGTAATAATTGCCAAATATTTTTGAATATAAAACGCAAACGTCAACATAGTTGTAGAAATGAAAAAACCTTCTTGGTTCACAAGAAGGTTTTGTCGGGGTGGCAGGATTCGAACCTGCGGCCTCCTGCTCCCAAAGCAGGCGCGATAACCGGGCTACGCTACACCCCGAAAGCGGGTGCAAATATACATTTTTTTCACATTCAAACAAACTTTTCACATAAAAGCTAAACTTTTTTATTACTCTTCTCTTAATAGGAACTCTAAAAATATGGAAAAACAATGTTAATCACATTAAAAAACACCCCTAAAGACCTTTACAAATTGAACTGAATCAACCATTAACAAATGTTAACA
The DNA here is from genome assembly GCA_024642295.1 of Flavobacterium sp. Taxonomy (GTDB): domain Bacteria; phylum Bacteroidota; class Bacteroidia; order Flavobacteriales; family Flavobacteriaceae; genus Flavobacterium. The sequence continues at coordinate 400 of JAHEBK010000042.1, forward strand.
AATTAGATTTTTAGAAACCATAATAAATTGTATTTTTACCGTTCAAAAATTAGACAAAATAAATGGGCAAAATCATTGCGATTGCTAATCAAAAAGGAGGTGTTGGAAAAACTACTACATCAGTAAATCTAGCAGCTTCCTTAGGAGTTTTAGAAAAAAAAGTTTTATTAATTGACGCTGACCCTCAAGCTAATGCTAGTTCTGGGTTAGGTATTGATGTTGAAAGTGTCGAAATTGGTACGTACCAGATTCTAGAACACAGCCATGCTCCATCCGAAGCAATAATTAGCTGTACCGCACCCAATGTAGATGTTATTCCTGCTCATATTGACCTTGTTGCTATCGAAATCGAATTGGTAGACAAAGAAAATAGAGAATATATGCTTAAAAAAGCACTGGAAAGCGTAAAAGACAACTATGATTATATCATTATTGACTGCGCTCCTTCTCTAGGTTTATTAACATTAAACGCATTAACAGCAGCAGATTCGGTTATTATCCCTATACAGTGTGAATATTTTGCACTAGAAGGATTAGGAAAGTTATTAAATACCATTAAGAGTATTCAAAAAATACACAATCCCGAGTTAGATATCGAAGGTTTATTGTTGACAATGTATGATTCTAGATTAAGACTTTCCAATCAAGTGGTGGAAGAGGTTCAAAAACACTTTAATGATATGGTTTTTGAAACAATCATACAACGAAATGTCAAATTGAGCGAAGCACCAAGTTTTGGCGAGAGTATTATCAACTATGACGCGACAAGTAAAGGTGCAACCAATTATTTACACCTTGCGGAAGAAGTAATAAAGAAAAATAGCAACTAAATTTTATGGCAAAAGCAATAAAAAAACAAGCCTTAGGAAGAGGCTTATCTGCCCTACTCAAAGATCCAGAAAACGATATTAAATCAGCAAATGATAAAAATGCAGATAAAGTGGTTGGAAATATCATTGAGTTAGAAATTGATGCTATTGAAATAAATCCGTTTCAACCGCGAAGCAATTTCAACGAAGAAGCTTTAAAAGAACTTGCAGTATCTATTAAAGAATTAGGAGTAATCCAACCTATCACCGTTCGGAAATTAGATTTCAACAAATACCAATTAATCTCAGGAGAACGACGTCTACGAGCCTCAACTCTTGTAGGTTTAGCAACCATTCCTGCTTATATCCGTATTGCTGATGATAATGAATCATTAGTAATGGCATTGGTAGAGAACATTCAACGCCACGATTTAGATCCAATTGAGATTGCTCTTTCGTACCAACGTTTGATTGACGAAATCCAATTGACTCAAGAACAAATTAGTGACCGAGTAGGAAAAAAGCGTTCTACTATTGCCAATTACTTAAGACTTTTAAAGCTTGACCCAATTATTCAAACTGGAATTAGAGATGGTTTTATCAGTATGGGGCATGGTCGTGCGATTATCAATATTGAAGACTTAGACATTCAAACGGATATCTATCAAAAAATTGTGAGCCAAAATCTTTCAGTACGTGATACGGAAGCCTTGGTGAAAAATTACCACGAAAGTTTAAAACCAAAACCAGTAGCGACTAAAGGAAAATCTTCTTCTTTCGAAATAAATGAAGAGCAAAAAAGAGCTTTCACCAACTATTTTGGAAATCTTGTGGACGTTAAAGTAGCAGGTAATGGAAAAGGAAAAATTACAATCCCGTTTAAGTCAGAAGAAGATTTTAACCGAATCATTCAATTAATAAAGGGATAGTGACTAAAATCTTCTACATATCCTTATTCCTTTTTATACTGGGAACGTCCTTAGTTTTTGCACAAGCAAAAACAGAAACGGTTATTACTACTTCCCAAAATAAAATTAAGTCAAATGACATTGATCCTTTGACGCCTGCAAAAGCCGCTTTTTACTCGGCTGTTTTACCAGGACTAGGACAAGCATACAATAAAAAGTATTGGAAAATTCCTTTAGTTTATGGTGCTATCGGGACCAGTCTTTACTTTTATTTAGATAGCCAAAAAAAATACAATTCGTTTCGTGATGCTTACAAACGAAGGCTCGAAGGCTTTACCGATGACAAATACGCTTTTCTCGACAATAGCCGATTGATTAGCGCACAAAAATTCTACCAACGCAACCGTGATTTATCTTCGCTGTTTATCGTTGGTTTTTATGTTCTAAATATCATTGATGCTAATGTTGATGCGGCTTTACTACAATTTAATGTAGATGAAAATTTATCATTAAAACCGTCACTTTATCAAAATGATTTGAATGCCAAAACCAATTTGGGACTCACCATTAATTATAACTTTTAAAAACACAATAAAATATAATCATATTTATATTTTTAATTTATAAAAATACAACAGATGAAAATTGCACTTTTAGGATACGGAAAAATGGGTCAAGTAATTGAACGAATCGCTCTAGAAAGAGGTCACGAAATTGTTTTGAAAAAAGACGAATTCAACACTTACGAAGGACTTTCAACTGCTGATGTCGCAATTGACTTTAGTGTTCCTATGGCTGCCGTTGACAATATTTCTAGTTGTTTCCATGCGAATGTACCTGTCGTTTCAGGAACAACGGGATGGCTTGACCGTTACGACGAAATGATAGCACTATGTAAAGAAAAAAACGGAGGTTTTATTTCTAGTTCTAACTTCAGCTTAGGAGTAAATCTGTTTTTTGGTTTAAACGAATATTTAGCTAAAATGATGTCCAAAATCGATGGTTACAATGTAACTATGGAAGAAATTCATCATATTCATAAACTAGATGCTCCAAGCGGAACCGCTATTTCATTAGCTCAAGGCGTGATTGAAAACAGTGATTTTAGCAGCTGGACTCTTGAAGAAGCCAAACAAAACGAAATCCATATTGAAGCAGTACGCACCGGAGAAGTTCCTGGAACACATACGGTAACTTACGACTCTGGTATTGATAGTATCGAAATCAAACATACCGCCCACAATCGTGAAGGTTTTGCTCTTGGAGCAGTTGTTGCAGCCGAATGGCTAGCTGGAAAACAAGGAATTTTCAGCATGAGAGATGTATTAAACATCCAGTAATTAAATAAAAACATCATCAACCCCTAATTTAAAAAGTTATGACACTATATCAATGGTTTGTATTTTTTCTTTTTGTTCAAATCGTTCACTTTTTAGGAACATGGAAGCTTTATGAAGCAGCAGGAAGAAAAAAATGGGAAACAGCTGTACCGGTTTACAATGCTATCGTTTTGATGAAAATCATTAGTCGCCCTACATGGTGGACACTTTTGCTTTTTATCCCTATTATCAACTTGATTATGTTCCCTGTGATTTGGGTCGAAACCTTGAGAAGTTTTGGAAAAAAATCCACACTTGACACTTTTCTTGGTGTAATAACTTGTGGACTTTATATCTACTATATCAATTACACTCAAGAATTACATCATGTAACGGATAGAAAACTAACCCCTGAAAACAAAACAGCTGATACGGTAAGTTCCTTGCTTTTTGCCATTATTGTAGCAACATTAGTACATACTTATTTCATTCAACCGTACACGATTCCTACTTCATCCTTAGAAAAATCATTATTAGTGGGCGACTTTCTATTTGTTAGCAAAATGAACTATGGTGCTAGAGTCCCTATGACCACTGTAGCATTACCCATGGTTCACGATACAATTCCAAAAACTAAAATGAAATCGTATTTGAATTGTCCACAACTGCCCTATTTACGATTACCCGCTATCGAAAAAATAAACAGAACAGACATTGTAGTCTTCAACTGGCCAGTCGATACTGTTCGTTACTTTCGTGAACATGCTGGTCTTCCTGGAGTTATTAAACCAATTGATAAAAAATCAAATTATGTAAAAAGATGCGTTGGTATTGCTGGAGATTCACTTACTATCAAAGATGGCATCGTTTATATTGATGGAAAAGTTTTAGAATTGCCAGAAAGAGCCAAACCACAGTATTCTTACGCAGTTGCTATTGACGGAAAAACTCCTATTGATTTTCAATCTTTAATAAAAGAATTAGACATTACGGACGGTGCAGGATTTAAAGACGAAAATGCCAGAGACACAGTGTTTTTTGCTGCTTTAACTACCGCTAGTGCCGAAAGACTTAAAAATGTCCCTGGAATTACTGCTGTAAAAAGAGAAATTGCTAGAGGACCTGAAGAAGGTATCTTCCCTCATATTAGCAAATGGAACCGAGATAACTTTGGTCCAATCTATATTCCTCAAGCTGGAAAAACTGTTGCTTTAAATCTTGAAACATTGCCTTTCTACAAAAGAATCATCACAGACTATGAAAAGGATGACAACGACAACAAAAACGATTTAAAAGTTTCTGGAAATGAAATCAGAATCAACGGTCAAGTAGTAAATAGTTATAAATTTAAACAAAACTACTATTGGATGATGGGTGACAACCGCCACAACTCTGAAGATAGCCGCTATTGGGGATTTGTACCCGAAGACCATATCGTAGGAAAACCAATTTTTATCTGGATGAGTTGGGATTCTAATGGAAAAGGAATCAATAAAGTGCGTTGGGACAGAGTATTCACAACAGTTAGCGGTGAAGGACAACCTCAATCCTATTTTAGATATTTCTTAATTTTCTTAGCACTCTATTTTGTTGGTGAACATTTTTGGAATAAAAAGAAAAAAAATCAAGAAGATTAATAACAAAAAAATGTTTCAGGTTTCAAGTTAAGTACAACTTGAAACCTGAAACCTGAAACCTGAAACAAAACAAAATGAACACCCTACTTCACCCCACATACTTTCCTTCCATTAGTCATTTTGCTGCAATGATTCAAGCGGAAAAAATTGTATTTGAGGTAGAAGACAATTTTCAAAAACAAACAAATAGGAATCGTACTTATATTTATAGTCCAAACGGGATTCAGCTCTTAAACATCCCGATTAAACATTCCAAACAAAACCATCAAAAAACCAAAGACGTTCAAATCGAACCCGATTTTGATTGGCAAAAACAACACTTCAAATCCTTAGAAGCTGCTTACAGAAGTTCACCTTTTTTCGAATATTTTGAAGATGACATCCAACCTTTATTTGTAAAAAAACACAAATTCTTGATGGATTTGAATTTTGAAGTTTTGGAAACCTTAACCAAATGTCTTCGTCTAAAATTAGATTTCTCCACTACCACTGAATATTTTCATGAAGTAGATTCTATTACAACAAAAGACTATCGCTTTTTAGCAAATGGCAAAAAAGACAACCATGTATTTGATCCTTATCCTCAAGTTTTTGATGACAAACATGGATTCATCAACAACCTAAGTATTTTGGATTTATTATTTAATGAAGGGAAATTTACGATTGATTACTTAAAAAATCAAACACTTATAAAGCCATAATTTAATCCAAAGACAACTTAGCCATAATAGGATAATGATCTGAGTTTTCAAAGTCAGAAAAACTCTCAAATCGTTTAACAATCATACTGTTATCCGCAAAAATATAATCGATACGAGCAGGATAATAACGGAATTTATACGTTTGACCAAAACCCAAACCAGCTTCTTCAAAACTGTCTTTTAGGTTTCCTTTAATATTGCGATACACGTAAGAAAACGCACTATTATTCATATCGCCACAGATAATCATTGGGTATTTACATTCTCTTTTATGTTCTTTTAAAATCTCAGCTTGTTCTTGTTGTTGCTTGAAGGCTTTACTAATCCTAAAAAGCATCATTTGAGATTTGCCTTGATTCATAGCATCAATATTTTCTGAAATTTCATTAACATCTGGAGAAATTTTGATGGATTGCAAATGCATATTATAAACACGGATGACATCTTTACCTTTCTTTATATCAGCATAAATAACATTATTGTTAGAATTGGGAAAAATGATATTTCCTTGATCAATAATCGGAAATTTTGAAAAAATGGCTTGACCTGTTTTAATCTTATTACCCGTCATAAAAATATACTTATGAGGATACACTTTCAAATCTATTTTGGCCGAATAGGAAAACTCTTGAACACATAAGATATCTGGATTCTTTTCGTTGATAAAAGCCAATATATCTTGAGGAACATAGGTTTTATCCAACCATTTAAAAAGATTCAGCAAACGTACATTATAACTCATCACCACAAAATCTTTTTCATCCTCGGGATACTCTTTGGTAGAGAATTTATAAAATTTATTGATAAAGGTAATCCCCATCAACAGCACTAAGCCCGAAAGCACCATTCTTTTTTTAAACTGAATTGCCCAATAACTAAAAAACAATGCGTTTAAAACAAAAAAAATAGGCATAACTAAAGTTAGCACAGACAATATCGGAAATATTTTTGGTGCCAAGAAAGGCAAAATATAAGCGATAAAGGTGACCACAGCCAATACAATATTCAAAAAAAACATTCCCCTATTAAACCACGAAAGTTTTTTCATTTTTTTTCTTTTAAGGTTTAAATTTTATAGCTTAAGACAAATACCTTAAAACAAAAAAATCAAACAAAATCATTTTCCAACTTTGAATAAAAACTCTTTTTCTTCCTTAGTTAAACTATCATAACCCGATTGACTAATTTTATCCAAAATCTCATCAATTTGCTGTTGTGATTTGTCTTTAGTCACGATCTTAGAAGTTCTATTTTCTGCTGGTTTAGAATAGTTCTTATGTACTTTTTTAAACGGTGATTTCTTCGTTTTATTAAATAAATTTACAAATAAATCGATAACCCCTGAAACGAGGGTACTTAAGTCGGTACCGTTTTCTAATAATTTGATAAAAACAAAGCCAAAAAGCGCCCCTGATAGATGCGAAATATGTCCGCCCATATTACCCAAACGAAATTGCATCAAATCTAAAACAAGAATCACAGCGGTAATATGCCATAATTTCACATTACCAATTAACAACAAACGTACATTCATCAATGGATGGTAGGTTGTCACACCCATTAAAATTGCCATAATTGCCGCCGAAGCCCCAACAATTCCGGTACTAACGCCCATAAAATAATAAATGGATACAAAAACAAAACCTGCAAAAATTGTTCCCAGAACATACAAACCTAAAAGTTGTTTTTGCGTAAAATAGGTTAGAAACAACTGACTTGAAAAATTCAAGACAATCATATTAAACAACAAATGCATAAATCCATCATGAAAAAAAGCATAAGTCAAAAAAGTCCATGGGGCTATCAAAAAACGAGAAACATCAGTATTGAGTGCTATCCAAAACGGATAATTAAATTGTCCCGCTTGAAATTGATAGAAAAAAATAATTGAAACCAAAAAACAACCCACATTCCAGTAGATTAACCTATTGGTTATCCCGCCTAACTTGTATTGTAATTTTAAATCATCTAAAATATTCATGCTTTTTTTTGAATTAATTCCTAAAAACTAGTTCCAACGATTATCATTGAATTGGTTTTTCTTCCAAAACCACATCATCAAAAATCCAGTAATAGCCCCTCCAAGATGAGCAAAATGAGCAATCCCTGTACTTCCTGCTCCAAAAATAGACTGCCCTTTTAATCCTAAAAACAAATCAATAGCTAAAATTCCAGGTACAAAATACTTCGCTTTAATAGGAACTGGAATAAACATCAAAGCCAATTCTGCATTAGGAAACATATAAGCAAAAGCAACAACAACACCATAGATTGCTCCTGATGCTCCCACCATAACACCTGTAAAACTACTTATAAAATCTTGAAATTGAGAAGGAGATAAAATCTCTTGCCATTGCGTATTGATTTGCCCTTGATTCAAAAGATTTAGTACTTCTTGTTTTGTAAATCCATGTCCGGTAATAAGGTCTAAATACTCATTAAAGAAATAATAATTAATTCCGGTATGCAATGCTGCCGCACCTAATCCACATGAAATATAAAAAAACAAGAATTTCTTTCCATCCCAAAAATGTTCCAAAGCTGAACCAAAAGAATACAAAGCAAACATATTAAAGAAAATATGCATCAAACCGCCATGCATAAACATATGCGTAATTACCTGCCAACCATAAAAATCGTTATTCTCAGGAAAAAACATCGCTAAGAATTTATAAGCAGGCTCCCCTACTATTTGAGTTCCAATAAAAAACAAAATATTGATAATCAATAATTGTTTTACTGTTGGTGTAACATTCATCATATTGCAAATTTTTTATCTATATCTTCCACACGCATGGTGATGAAAGTTGGTTTTTGAAAAGGTGAAACATTAGGCTCTTTACAAGCAAAAAGTCCGTTGACTAAATTTTCCTGTTCTTTTATGGTTAACATTGTTCCTGTTTTTACAGCCAAACTCTTCGCCATCGATTTGGCTATCGAATCGTTTTGACTAAAACTATTTTCGGGTATTCCATCTTGTAAATCACTTATCAATTGTTCTAAAAGCATTGAAACTTCGCTTTCGACTACATTAACAGGAATTCCAGAAATAACCACATTTTCTTGTTGTGTTTCATCAAAAATAAAACCAGTGTTGACCAAAGACAATTTCAATTCGGCAATCAATTCCATTTCGGTTGATGAAAAATACAATTCCAAAGGAAACAACAATTGTTGACTCGAAGCCTGATGAACTGTCATATTCGTTAGAAATTGCTCATACAAAACGCGTTGGTGTGCACGCTGTTGGTCCACAATCACCATTCCAGATTTGATTGGTGATACAATGTATTTTTTATGAATTTGGTACGTATTCTGAACTGTTTGTTCTATCTCTTCATCATTAAACAAAGAACCTGTAACTTCCTCACTTTCAAAACTAATACCGCTTTCTTCTTCAATTTCAGTATCTTGTTCTAATCCTACATACAAACTTTCCCAATGTGCTATTGGTTCTGGTTTACGATAAGTCGAATTAAAACTTGTGTTAGAACCTCCACCACCTGAATAATGTTTATTCACTTTATCATCCGAAAATGGATTGAAAGTTCTATCGACTTGTATGGTTGGTGTTTTTCCTTCTAAATCTTTAAAATTATATGGAGTATCTAAATTGGAATACCTATCAAAATCCAAAACAGGAGCAATATTAAACTGTCCTAAACTATGTTTAATTGACGCTCTCAAAATCGCATACAAAGCATGCTCATCGTCAAATTTAATTTCGGTTTTGGTTGGGTGAATATTAATATCAATCGTATTAGGAGGAACATCCAAGTATAAAAAATAACTCGGTTGTGCACCATCTTTTAAGATACCGTCGTAAGCTGCCATTATCGCATGATGCAAATAACCACTTTTTATAAACCGATCGTTGACAAAAAAGAATTGCTCACCC
>JAHEBK010000043.1 GCA_024642295.1 Flavobacterium sp.
TACTTGAAATCGCACAGGCTTTCCAAATAGCAAAAAACGAAGGTCACGGTCCTAAACGTTCCTTATTATTTCTTCATCTCACAGGTGAGGAGCACGGATTATTAGGTTCAAAATTTTATACCGAAAACCCTATTTTTCCATTAAAAAATACAATAGCCGATATTAATATCGATATGATTGGTCGTCGCGATGCTGAACATAGCACAACAAACAATTACGTCTATGTTATAGGTTCTGACCGTTTATCAACTGACTTACATAACATCGTAGTTGCAACTAATGAAAAGTACAGCCAATTGGATTTGGATTTTAAATTTAATGCACCAAATGAGCCCAACCATTATTACGAACGCTCTGACCATTATAATTTTGCTAAAAATGGAATTCCTTCCGTTTTCTTTTTTAATGGCGTCCACGCTGATTACCATAGACCAACCGATACTCCTGATAAAATAGAATTTGATGCCTTGGCCAAAAGAGCCCAACTAGCTTTTACTGTGGCTTGGGAGCTTGCCAATCGCGAAAACCGAATTACAGTCGATAAATAGCTTTATTAGGACAGCATTATCGTGGACAAAAAAGGAACACTGATAACACAGATTAAACGGATTTACACAGATTTTTTAAATTATAACATTTAAAAATCCTTGATTTAAACCGTTAGATTCAATTAATTTTTGATGATAAATTTTTGTGATTTCGAGTAATTCTCCGCGGTGTATTATATCGAGTACTAGGAAATTTATATTCAAAAAGCACTATTCCTCAAATTTACCAAAAGTCATAAAAAAACCGCCAATTTTCATTGACGGTTTCCATTATATGCTTAACCCAAAAATTTATTTTTTACCAAATTTCCATTCAAATTCATCTTTATTATTGATGATGGCTCCCAATTCAAATTTGACTACTTCGTCAAACTCGGTTTGGAAAATAATCCAGTTTTCATCATTGAAGTAGTTTTCAAAAGTATCAAACTCTTCTTGAGTAAATTTGGTGATGTTTTTCTTTGCCAATTCTTTTTTGACATCCCCAATTTTTTGTCCGATAATTTTATTTCCAAACAATTCCAAAGCTGCACTTGATGCCACAATATATCCTAGTTTAAAATCTTCATCATGGTAAAATGTCAAACGCATTTTTAGACTGTTGTACACTAAAATTTGGTGTCCGTCTTCGTCTTTATATTCTTTAGTTGGTTTGCCATAAATTGCCGTAACATCTTTTTGTTTCATTCCAAAAAGCAATTTATCAATACCGTTTTTGAGATTTATTTTCATTTTTTTTATTTAGGAATTATGATTTAGGAATTGGGATTTTCAGAAGCCAATACAATGATTATATTATTTCACAAAGATTCTCAAAGTTAACACAGAGCTACACGAAGAGAATTTTAAACACAGATTTCACATTCCCTCAAATTATTTTATTAAAGCTTTGCGTCTTTGCGATTAAACTCTTCTAACTAAAACTGAGACTGAAAACTAAAAAAACTACTCTTCATCCTCATAAAACTCATCGTAACGAGCAGGAATTTGCGGATCGTATAACGGACATTTGAATTCTTCCATAATACTTACGAGTTTGTCCATCGTTTTTCCTTCAGTACCGTAGCAATCAATTTGAATGCTTTGTGATGTTGAATTTACCTGAAAAGCACCTTTCCCTTTTGGGTTCTGCCAACTGTTCTCATCTACTTTTTCCCAAGTTGCAAATACTGAAGCAATGCGATTCATGATTACTTGCACTGGTAGTGTTTCTAAACCTTCAACAGTTTCTTCGTCCAACAAAGCTTCGTAAACTAATTGGTGATTGAGATAAACTCCATCTAGGTATTGCCAAAAGAATAATTCGTACATGAGGAAAAGTTTAATCGGTTAATTGTTTAAATGTTTAATTGTCGATTCGCTTAACCAATTAAACGACTAAGCAGTTAAGCAATCTTAATACTCAAAAGTACCGTATTCGCTAGTAATCGTTAATTTTTTAGCATCCGCAGCTTCTACTCTACCTACGATTTGTGCATCAACATTAAATGATTTTGAAATCGCAATAATATCTTGTGCAACCGCTTCAGGAACGTATAATTCCATACGGTGACCGCAGTTGAATACTTGGTACATTTCTTTCCAATCAGTTTTTGATTGCTCTTGAATCAATTGAAACAAAGGTGGCACTGGAAACAAGTTGTCTTTGATGATGTGCAAGTTTTGTACAAAATGCAAGATTTTAGTTTGTGCTCCACCACTGCAATGCACCATTCCGTGAATATCGCTAGCGTTGTATTTGTCTAAAATTGTTTTGATAATTGGTGCGTAAGTACGCGTTGGTGACAATACTAATTGTCCTGCGTCTATTGGGCTGTTTTCTACTGCATCTGTCAATTTTACTTGACCTGAATAAATAAGGTCGTTTGGCACTGCAGCATCATAACTTTCTGGATATTTGGCAGCCAAATATTTCTCAAAAACATCGTGACGCGCAGAGGTTAATCCGTTACTTCCCATTCCGCCATTATAGCTTTTTTCGTAACTCGCTTGACCAAAAGAAGCCAATCCTACGATAACATCACCCGCTTGAATATTGGCGTTGTCAATTACTTTAGCACGTGGCATTCGAGCCGTAACTGTTGAATCTACAATGATGGTACGCACGATATCACCTACATCAGCTGTTTCTCCACCTGTTGAATGAATAGTTACTCCAAAAGAATCCAATTCTTTGATTAGTTCTTCAGTACCGTTGATGATTGCAGAAATGACATCCGCAGGAATTAGGTTTTTATTTCTTCCAATAGTAGAAGAAAGCAAAATATTGTCCGTTGCTCCAACACACAATAAATCGTCAATATTCATGATTAAAGCATCTTGTGCAATGCCTTTCCAAACGGATAAATCACCCGTTTCTTTCCAATACATATAAGCAAGAGACGATTTAGTTCCAGCTCCATCAGCATGCATAATCAAGCAATAATCCTCATCCTGAGTTAAATAATCAGGAACAATTTTACAAAATGCTTGTGGAAATAATCCTTTATCAATGTTTTTTATGGCGTTGTGTACATCTTCTTTGGATGCCGAAACCCCACGAAGGGCATATCTTTTTGAAGTATCTGAACTCATGAATTGTAATTGTGTAATTGGTTTTAACCAACTGGTTTGCGTGCGCAAAGATAACAAAAGATTACGGATTTTAGATTGCAGAATTTAGATTGCCTTTTATAAAAGTTAAAAAATTAATTTTCTAGTATCTCAATTTCCACTCTTCTGTTTTCGGCACGCTCTTCTTCATTTTTTTCAGGTATTGAAAAAAGTGGTTGCGAAACCCCAAAACCCTTATAACTCATACGACTTTTATCAATTTCATTAAATTCTAGAAATTTATATATCGCTTTGGCTCGTTGTGTGGATAAATTTGCTCTATCAACACCAACACAACATAAATGTCCTTGAATACTGATTTTTAGATTGGGATTTTTTTGCATTATCAACAACAATTCATATAGCTTCCCTCTTGATTCGTTGACAACAGCAAAAGTATTCAGAACAAAATTCAGGTTTTTTATTTTTAATTTCTCCCCAACTTTAGCTTGACTTGCCGTTTGCATAAAAGCAACATCTAGTGGCAATTCGGTTTTTGAACCATTAGGATTTTGAATCGAAACTCTATCAGGAAAAATGATTGGAGCTTTAGGCAATGGTGCTTCTTTAACTGCCACTGGTTTTATTCCTAAAATTTCATCTTCCTTTTCAATATCTTTTTCTTTTAAAAAGTACAAGGTTACTTTTCTGTTTTTTGCTTTTTCAGGTAATTGCTTGTGAAGTTCACCAAAAGTTCTCGTCTTAAAATCGGCTCTAATTTTTACTTGGTCTTTAATTATTTTATAGACAAAATCCACTCTTTTAGAAGCCAACACTTCATTGTATTCCACTGAACCATCTTCATCACAAAATCCGTAAGCTCCAACAACTTTACTGGTTTTATTATCTTGAATCCAAGTTTCTAAGGCTTGACTCTCATTTTTAGACAACTCAAACTTATTGCTTTCAAAATAAATAGAAAATTGCTCCTGTGACCAAGACAGATTTGAAACAAAAAAGAATATTAAAAAAAATCTACAAATCATAAGACTAATTATTAATAATTAAACCACATCATTGGAACACACAAAAAAGGCTATCCGTTAGTTTTCGGATAGCCTCATTACAATTTATTTAGTCAACAATAATTCTCGGTATTTGGTCAAGGTCCACAATTCATTATCAACCAAAAGCTCTAGTTTATCACAATGTTCTCTGATGACTTCAAAATAAGGTTTCACATTATTACAATAAGCTTCAGCCATTTTTTGAGCATCAGCCAAGACATTGGCTTTTTTTCTTTCGTTTGTCATCTCGACTACTTTAGAATTGATTCCTTCGATATGCCTTGAAATACTTTTGATTAATCGAATTTGCTCTTTGGCAATAGTTTCAAATTCAGCACCAAAAATATCTTTTAACCCTTTTACATTTTCAATTAAAGTGTTTTGATAACGAATCGCCGTTGGAATCACATGATTAGTGGCAACATCACCCAATACACGCCCTTCGATTTGGATTTTTTTAGTATACTCCTCCAATTCGATTTCATAACGCGCTTCGACTTCAATATGATTCATAATTCCCATTTCAGAGAATAACTCTAACGCTTTTTTAGAAATTTTTTCTTTTAAAGCTTCTGGAGTCGTTTTAAAATTACTCAACCCTCTTTTAGCTGCTTCTTTTTCCCAGGCTTCACTATATCCATCCCCTTCAAAAAGGATTTTTTTAGATTTTTTAATATACTCTCTCAGTACATTAAAAACAGCATCGTCTTTTTTCATGGTTTTGTTTTCAATCAAAGCATCGACTTCAATTTTGAAATCCTTTAATTGTTTGGCCACAATTGTATTCAAAGTAGTCATCGCATTTGAACAATTGGCAGAAGAACCTACCGCACGGAATTCAAATTTATTTCCTGTAAAAGCAAATGGTGAGGTTCTATTTCTATCGGTATTATCCAAAATTACTTCTGGAATCTTCCCTACTACATTCAGTTTTAAGTCGGTTTTTTCTTCAGGAGATAATTTCCCTGTCGTCACCTCTTTCAATTCATCCAAAACTTTGGTCAATTGTTCTCCAATAAATACCGAGATAATGGCTGGTGGTGCTTCGTTTGCACCTAAACGATGATCATTACTAGCCGTAGCAATCGAAGAACGCAATAACGATTCATAATCATTAACCGCTTTAATGGTATTAATAAAAAAGGTTAAAAACTGTAAATTCGTCATTGGAGTTTTACTAGGGCTCAATAAATTAACTCCCGTATCTGTAGCTAATGACCAGTTGTTGTGTTTCCCTGAACCATTTACACCTTTGAATGGTTTTTCGTGTAACAACACTTTAAAATAATGACGTTCAGCTACTTTTTGCATCACATCCATCAACAAGCAATTGTGATCTACCGCTAAATTTGTTTCCTCAAAAATAGGTGCAAATTCAAATTGATTAGGTGCTACTTCATTATGACGTGTTTTTACGGGAATTCCAAGCAACATACATTCTTGTTCCAAATCACGCATATACATCAACGCTCGTGTAGGAATCGCTCCGAAATAATGGTCGTCTAATTGTTGTCCTTTAGCCGAGGTATGTCCTAATAAGGTTCTTCCAGTCATCATGATATCCGGACGTGATTCGGCCAAAGCCTTGTCAATCAAAAAATACTCTTGTTCCCATCCTAAAGTGGCTGTTACTTTTTTGACATTTTTATCAAAATATTTACAAACCTCCGTTGCTGCTTCATCAATTGCAGACAAAGCTCTTAATAACGGGATTTTATTATCTAATGCTTCTCCTGTATACGAAATAAACACAGTAGGAATACATAATGTTGTACCAAAAATAAAAGCTGGTGAAGTAGGATCCCAAGCGGTATATCCTCTGGCCTCAAAAGTATTTCGAATACCACCATTAGGGAAACTAGAAGCATCAGGTTCTTGTTGCACTAATTGTGCGCCACCAAATTTCTCTACTGTTTCTGTTCCATCAAAAGAAGTCTCAAAAAAAGCATCGTGCTTTTCAGCAGTTGCTCCAGTAAGGGGTTGAAACCAATGGGTGTAATGTGTAACGCCTTTGGCTAAAGCCCATTCTTTCATTCCCATTGCAATATAATCTGCTAACTTCCTGTCAATTTTAGTCCCATGTTGAATTGCACTTTGAACTGCCTTAAAAGCATCTGAAGTGAGAAATTGTTTCATAGCTTTTTGGTTAAAAACATTAGAACCAAAAATGGCTGATTTTCTTCCAGATTCTTCAAAATGAACTGGTTTTCTAGTAGAAGCTTCTCGCAGAGCTTGAAAACGTATTGTTGACATATCTATAAATTTACTAGATGAATTATTTGTTTTACAAATATAACCACTTTATCTTGTTTGGCTCTAATTCAATTTATAGATTTTTAAACCCAGCAAGAGATTTATCATTTTACAAGAAAAGGCTAAAGCTCTTTGTTTCTTTGATAAAATCATTATTGAAATAAAAGCATTTATATGTTTTACTATTTTCATCATATCTTTACTATTGAGCCCTACCATTAAAACAAACTCCATTTTTTAATGATTCCAAAATACACGCAACTTGTTATCCTTAATATTGTTCTTAATAAATTGCAAAATTAATTTTTACATACATCCAAAATGATTATTTCTAAATTATCCCCCTTAAAAATTGTAGTAATCAAAAAAATAACTGCTCAAGTAATAAAATACACCCCCTAATTTTTATGGCTAAAAAAAAACTTTTATATTTGCATCTTTAAATTCATTAAACAAACATATAGACATTATGGCTAAAATAAAATTAGAGTACCTATGGTTAGATGGTTACGAACCAACACAAAATCTTAGAAGTAAAACTAAAGTTGAAGAGCACGAAAACTTCCAAGGAACATTAGAAGAAATAGGACTTTGGTCTTTTGATGGTTCATCTACAAGACAAGCTGAAGGTGGTTCATCTGACTGTTCATTATTACCAGTTGCTATCTATCCAGATCCAGCACGTATCAACGGATACTTAGTAATGTGTGAAGTTATGAATGCTGATGGAACAGCACACCCTTCTAACGGTAGAGCTACTATTGATGATGACAATGACGATTTCTGGTTTGGTTTCGAACAAGAATATTTCATCATGGACACTAAAACTCAATTGCCATTAGGATTCCCTATCGGAGGTTACCCTGCACCACAAGGTATGTACTACTGTTCAGTTGGTGGAAAAAACACTCACGGTAGAGATTTAGTTGAAGAGCACGCTAACTTGTGTATCGATGCAGGATTAAACTTTGAAGGTATCAACCAAGAAGTTGCTTGTGGACAATGGGAATTCCAATTGTTTGCAAAAGGAGCTAAAAAAGCAGGTGATGAAATCTGGGTTGCTAGATATTTATTAGACCGTTTGACTGAGAAATATGGTTACTATATTGACTACCACCCAAAACCTCTTGGAAAAGACATGGATTGGAATGGTTCAGGTATGCACGCTAACTTCTCTAACAATGTTTTAAGAACATGTGGAGACAAAGAAGTATACGCAAAAATCTGTGAAGCTTTCCGTCCTGTAACTGCTGAACACATTGCTGTTTACGGAGCTCACAACGACCAACGTTTAACTGGTTTACACGAAACGGCTTCTATTCACGATTTCTCTTGGGGAGTTTCAGACAGAGGATGTTCAATCCGTATTCCATTAATCGCTGTACAAAAAGGATACAAAGGATGGTTGGAAGACAGAAGACCAGCATCTAACGGTGATCCATACAAAATTGCTGCAAGAATTATCAAAACAGTTAATTCTGCTATATAATTCTTAATTTATAAATTTAAAAGTGCTTTCAGAAATGAAGGCACTTTTTTTTTATTACCTTCAATCCTAATTTAATATTAAAAAAGTAAAAATTAGGCAATCAAAAAGTATCTTTGAAGTTCTAAAAAACACATTACCATGATTGTTTGGATTAGTTTCATAAGCGCCATTTTACTATTCTTAGCCTTAGATTTGGGAATTTTTAATAAAACCCCACACGAAATAAGCTCTAAAGAAGCTGGAAAATGGACCGCTATTTGGGTTTCACTATCGTTTATATTCTCAGGAGTTATCTATTGGTTATACCAAAACAATTATATCGCTAATCCTGACCAATTAAGCCCTACAGTCGCCTCAATGAAATATATCACTGGGTATTTAATAGAACTTTCTTTGAGTGTAGATAATATTTTTGTAATTGCGATTATCTTCTCAGCCTTTAAAATCCCTAAAAAATACCAACATCGCGTTTTGTTCTGGGGCATTCTTGGCGCCATTATCTTTAGAGGAATCATGATTTATTTTGGTGTTCTTATCATTAATAAATTTGCTTGGACTACTTATATCTTTGGAACATTCCTTGTTTATACTGCCGTAAAAATGCTTTTCACAAAGGAAGAAGAGCAATTCAACCCTAAAAAATCGCTTGTTTACCGATACTTACGAAAACTAACTCCGATTACCACTCAAATTGACGGAGAACATTTTTTTGTAAAGAAAAGACACATCAAAGCCGCAACTCCTTTATTTGTAGCCTTAATTGTCATCGAAGTAATGGATGTTATTTTTGCATTGGATAGTGTTCCAGCCATTTTAGCCATCACATCCGACCCGTTTTTAGTATTTAGTTCTAATATTTTTGCCATCTTAGGACTGCGTTCGATGTATTTCTTTCTGGCAAATATGTTGGAAAGGTTTAGTTATCTCGAATATAGTTTAATTGCTATTTTAAGTTTTGTTGGACTCAAAATGCTAATCCATGATTTTGTAACAATACCCGAATGGGCTTCATTGGGCGTTATTGCATTATCACTAATAATTGGTATTATTGTCTCTTTACGAACTAATAAATAACAAAAAAGAGAGCTATAATGGCTCTCTTTTTTTATACTGTTTTTTGAAAAAATTAAAATTCTATTTTTTGGATATCATTTTCTTTAATATTCAAAGCTCCTATCACTTCATTGTAATTTTCTTTATTTATTGATGATGAAAAACTTCCAGGCACAATAACTATTCTTAAAACTTGATTGTTTCTAAAAGTAGCTGAAACAGACTGTAAATCATTACCTACCATATATACATTAATATCGTTTTTAGTAAAATCAAATCGGTATCCAAAATCCAAAGTCCCATTATCAAAATAAAAAGTCTCAGGCATTAATTTCCACAAATCATTTCCATTATAAGTTCCACTCAATCTATACACAAGCACAACATCTGAAGCATAAATTGCAGGACTAAGATTTATTATTTTACTATATCCATTAGCTGAATTAAACGAAGTAGTCACTTCAAACACTTCACTAATGGTATCTTGATCCACATAATCAGGAGCAGTATTATCATTTACGGTACAACTTTGCAAGCTTAACAAACCTACAATAGCAAAAAGGGTAATTATCTTTTTCATAGCTTTAATTTTTTTAATTGTTATCTATTTGTCTTATACCCATTAATTGTGCCAAAGTTTATTTTCAATCCTTTTCACTTTAAAATAAAATATCAATTCCGTACACAATAGAAGC
>JAHEBK010000350.1 GCA_024642295.1 Flavobacterium sp.
CTTTATGTACTACTAGTTCGGTTAGCTTGAGTTTTTTACCGAATTCAACTTTTGAAACTCTAAATTCAACTTTTGATTTTTCATCTGAAAAACAAAAATTCAATACATCAGTTGCATTTACCTCTGATGGTTATACTTCTATTTGGCTTATTCCTAAAATAGGCTAGTCATAAAACTTGATAGCCATAATTGTGTCAAGTTTTTAGTCATTGTGACTTTAAAATCATCTTTTTTTTCGGCTAATTGGTTTGATTAACACTTGTTTATGCTTGTGTTCTATTATTCCTTCTTAGCTATTATTCTAATTCTAAATTAAATACTAAAATGGAATCACTTAAAAATAATGTGATGGCAATACTATTATTGTTGTCCGTAACTTTAGCTAGCGCTCAAATAAAAAATGCTAAATCAGAAACTGTAAAAATTTATGGCAATTGTGGGATGTGTAAAAAAACAATCGAAAAAGCCGCTATGATTAATGGAGTTGCTACTGCTAACTGGAATGTCGATTCTAAAATGGCAACATTAACATTCGATACCACTAAAACCAATCAAAATGAAATATTGAAACGAATTGCAGCAGCAGGTTATCAAAGTGAAGGGCATCTCGCTTCGGATGTTGCTTATAGTCAATTGCCTAAATGTTGTCAATATGAAAAACCTTCAATAAAGTAAAAGGGATAATTATAATCTAAAAAAATATTCAAAATGAAAAATATAGTAAAAATATTCGTCTTTATCGCTTTTGTAAGTTTTGCATCATGCAAACAAAATACCTCTGAAAGCACTACTACAACTGAAACTGTAAAGGAAGAATTGTATGCTTGCCCCATGCATCCTGAAGTTACTGGCAAACAAAATGGTACTTGTACTGTTTGTGGTATGAAATTGACAGAAAAAGTGAAATAAATAAATATCATGGTAGAAGAATTAATAACATTCTCACTCAAGAATCGATTAATTGTGCTGCTCGTTTCGGCGGCTTTGTTTGGTTGGGGCGTGTATAGTGTACAACGTAATCCCATTGATGCGATTCCAGATTTGTCTGAGAATCAAATTATTGTTTTTACCGAATGGATGGGAAGAAGTCCACAAGTAATCGAAGATCAAGTGACGTATCCGTTGGTTTCTAATTTACAAGGGATTCCAAAAATTAAGAACATCCGAGCTTCATCTATGTTTGGGATGAGTTTTGTCTATATCATTTTTGAAGATAATCTAGATACCTATTGGGCTCGAACACGGGTTTTAGAACGATTGAATTATGCACAACGGTTACTTCCACAAAATGTCGTTCCTACTTTAGGCCCGGATGGAACAGGTGTAGGACACATTTTTTGGTACCATCTTGAGGCGAAAGGAATGGACCTAGGTGAACAACGTGCGTTACAAGATTGGTACGTCAAATTTGCTTTGCAAACGGTGCCCGGTGTAGCTGAAGTGGCTTCTTTTGGTGGTTTTGAGAAACAATACCAATTAGTTTTAGATCCCTTAAAAATGCAGTACTACAATGTAAATATTATGGAGGTAATGGATGCAGTTAAAACTTCCAATAATGATGTGGGCGGCCGTAAGTTCGAAATGAGCAATATGGCGTATGTGGTAAGAGGATTGGGGTATTTGAAAAACTCAAAAGACATAGAAACTATTGCGATAAAAAATTATAATTCGGTTCCTGTAACAGTAAAAGATATTGGTACGGTTCAAATGGGAGGCGATTTACGTTTGGGGATTTTTGATGCTAATGGTGATGGTGAAGTCGTAGGTGGAATTGTAGTGATGCGTTATGGAGAGAATGCAGATAAAGTAATTCAAGCTGTAAAATTAAAAATGAAAGAAGTTGCCAAAGGATTACCAGAAGGGGTGACTTTTAAAACATCGTATGACAGAAGTGAATTGATTGAAAAAGCAATTGAATCAGTCAAAGGAACTTTAATCGAAGAGATGATTGCTGTTTCAATAGTTGTTTTGCTTTTTCTGTTTCATTGGCGCAGTGCTCTAATTATTTTGATTCAATTACCTATTTCCGTTGCTATTGGATTTATTCTTTTGGAAGCTTTTGGGATTTCGTCCAATATTATGTCGCTTACCGGAATTGCATTGGCAATAGGAGTCGTAGTAGATGATGGTATCGTAATGGTTGAAAATGCGTATCGAACTATTTCGGAAAGACAAGAAGAAATAACCAATAATTAGGATGATGAAAAAAATAATTCAAAATATATTCAAAAAAGACCAGGAGCTACTTTCATCAGAAGAAAGAATAAAGTTGATTTCATCTTCTTCAAAGCTTGTTGGACCAGGTGTTTTTTATTCAACGTTAATTGTAATTGCTTCTTTTTTACCTGTATTTCTTTTAACGGGAATGGAAGGCAAATTGTTTAGTCCATTGGCTTGGACCAAATCTTTTATCTTAATTGTTGATGCCTTTTTGGCAATTACATTAACACCGGTCTTAATTAGTTATTTATTGAAAGGCAAATTGCGACCTGAAAATAAAAATCCCATTAATAAAAAGTTGGAAAGTATTTATACACCCATGCTGGTTTTTTGTTTAAAATGGAGGAAATCAATTCTATTGGTTAATGTTTTAGCATTGGCTGTAGGTGTATTG
>JAHEBK010000044.1 GCA_024642295.1 Flavobacterium sp.
TTATCATACCCTTAAAATTATTAAAAATTTAAACAAAATTGATTTTTAGTTGTAATATTCTAAATATCATACTAATTTACTTGTTTTTGATACTCTATAATTTGTTTTCACTGTTTATTTTTTAATATTTATGACTTTGATTTTTAAATTTATTTTTTTTGATAATTCGCATTTTTCTTGCCTTTTTTTTTGCGATTTATTTGATTTTGTATTTTGATGTTATTTTTTTTTGTTTAGCCAAAATAATAAATAACTTGTTGTTTTATGTTAACTGCGCAGAAATAATTGGTTATTGATGATATTTTTTTGTTAGTTTCAGAGATGATATTGTCTTTTTTACCAAATACAATAAAAATGAAGTCAATAGGATATAGCATGTTTTTAAATAAATGATTATGATAATAAATAAATATGTTTATATTTGGAAATCCAAACTGGTAAACCAATTTATATTTTATTGTAATACTTTTTTAACTAAAAGAGTATTAAAAATGGAATTATAATATACAATTTATCTTTTATTTGGAGTATAAAATATTTAATATAAAGGTATAATTATAATGAAGAAATTATTTTTCCTAGTGGTTACTTTTTTATTGTTTGCATTTAATGGAAATGCAAGAAATATCAATGTGAAAAATCGACAAGAGTTACAAGAAGCGATTGAAAATGCAATAGCAGGTGATGAAATTGTTTTAGCAAATGGAGTTTGGAAAGATATCCAGATCGAATTTATCGGTAAAGGTAATAAAAACGCACCAATCATTTTGAGAGCAGAAACTTCAGGAAAAGTTTTCATTGAAGGGGTTTCTGATTTGAAAATAGGAGGAACTTATCTTGAAGTACGTGGATTGTATTTTAGAAATGGTTTTACCCCTTCTAATACAGTTATTGATTTTCATATCGATAAAAAAAACATAGCCAATCACTCTAAAGTGACGCAATGTGTTATAGAAGATTTTACACAGTTAAATAGAGTACGCGACGATCACTGGGTGGAGTTTTGGGGGAGAAATAATGAATTTTCACATTGTTATCTTACAGGTAAATCCAATCAAGGACCAACAATAATGGTGATTTTGAAAGGTAATGAATCGATTAATAACCATCATCAAATTAGAAATAATCATTTTGGGCCAAGACCAAGAAAAGGAGGGCCACATGGCGAAACGATTCAAATAGGAGATAGTGGGACTTCAATGGCACCTTCCTATACAATAGTGGCTAATAATTTGTTCGAAAGATGTGATGGTGAAGTTGAAATCATTTCTAACAAATCAAATAACAACGAATACAGAAATAATATTTTCTATAAATCAGAAGGGTCGTTAGTATTGCGTCACGGAAATTACTGTACGATTGATGGAAACATATTTATAGGTGATGAAAACTCTGATTTTATGGGAGGTGTTCGTGTTATCAATACAGGACATTGGATTACAAATAATTTTTTTTACAAAATAAAAGGGGAGGAGTTTCGTAGTGCTTTGGCAGTCATGAACGGGGTTCCTAAGGCACCACAAAATCGTTACAATCAAGTTACTGATGCTGTTGTTGCCTACAACACATTTGTAGATTGTATCACACCATGGCAGTTTAGTGTTGGTGCAAATATGGATAAAAAAGATGTGCTGCCAGCATCAGAAATCCGTTCTGCAAGACCTGAAAGGATGGTAGTTGCCAATAACATAATATACAACCAAGTACCAAATGATTTCCCAATAAAAGCCTATGATAAAGTAGATGGAGTTTTGTTCAAAAACAATATTTTAAATAGTCTTAATAATAGCGATGTAAAAGATAGCGGAATTCAAACAGAAAATTTTACGATGACTAAAATTTCGGATTGGTTATACGTTCCTACAGCAAATAATTCTGAGGTATACCAAGGATTCGATTTTGAAAACATCAAAAAAGATCTTTTTGGAAATGATAGAATTGCTTCTAATGCCATTGGTGCAATTGTTTTGCCAGTAGATCAATCAAAAGGATCAATTGCAATGAAATCGTATGGTGCCAACTGGTTTTCTCCAGAGAAAAAAGCGGTGCCAACTAAAACTATTAAAGTAGCTTCTATTCAAGAATTAGTAGCTGCCATTGCAAATGCAGCCTCAGGTATAGTGATTGAATTGAAGAAAGGGACTTACAAAATAGACAATTCATTAGTAATTAATAAAGCACTAACCATTAAAGGAAAAGACAAGAAAAGTAAAGCTACCATTGTTTATTCTGGTACTGCTAAAAGTCCAGTTTTCTTGATGGAGCCTAAAGGTAACTTGGTAGTCGAGAATTTGAATCTAAAAGGAAGTAAAGATCAATATGCTTTTGCTACTTTGGAGAAAAATATGAAAAGTGCCTATAATCTATGGACAAATAATATTGAAGTAAGCGATTTTGATACGGTTTTAAACGCTTATAAAGATGCCTTTGCAGATACAATTTCAATTGACAATTCAGTATTTAAAAATTGCAAGAGAGGAATTCGTTTAGCAGATGAAGACGATGATTTGGGTGAATACAATGCTGAGTTTGTGTACATCAAAAATTCAAAATTTGATGCAATCCAATCGAGCATTTTGGATTACTACCGTGGCGGTTACGATGAGTCTACTATTGGAGGGAATCTTGTTTTTCAAAACAATACAGTAGTTAATTCAGGTAAAGAAGAAACCGCTGGGATTTTGCTCAAAACAAGAGGAATTGTAAATGTTTCCATTGCAAACAATAATTTCGCAAATAATCCTATTGCATTGATCGCGCTTTTATGGGGTGAAAAAGGGCAAGCGCCTAAGGATAATAATATAAAGAATTCTGGTGAATTTAAAATTGAGCAGAATTTAAAGCAAAAGATGATGTATTAAGGTAGAATTTAGTTGGTTGTTTTTTTGATTATTGAGGATTTTTGTGGAAACAGGGATCCTTATTTTATTATGATCTATTTCTATTTTAATTTAGGATAAGTATTTAGCATCTTCAATTGTTTGAATTTGCAAACTTTGTGGATAATGGTTTTATTACTTAAAAACAGGTGTAAATTCTCTTGGTCAATAATGTAAATAAAATTCAAAACATTAAATTCAATCAACAAAAAAATGAAAGTTTTAATCGCTCCAGACAAATTCAAAGGTTCGCTATCAGCAATGGAAGTATGTAATGCTATTGAAAAAGGCATCAAAAAAGTTGATTCAACCATTGATACTATTAAACATCCATTAGCCGATGGTGGAGAAGGGACATTAGCTATTTTACAAAATTATTTTGATTTAAAAACAGTTACGGTCTCCGTTAAAGATCCTCTTTTTAGAACTATTTCTGCAAAATACATGGTCAGTAAGGATACTGCATTTATCGAAATGGCTAATGCCTCAGGCTTACAATTGTTAAAAGAAAATGAAAAGAATTGTTCGAATACCACAACATACGGTACAGGACAATTGATTCTTGATGCGATCGATAAAAATTTCTATAATATCGTGTTATTCATTGGTGGCAGCGCAACAAATGATGGAGGAATAGGGATGGCGGCTGCACTTGGTTACCAATTTTTAGATAAAAATAATATTGAAATTAATCCGATAGGTAAAGAAATTGGGGCTATTGAAAACATAAAAAAAGACAACTTAAAATTCGAAATTGAGACCTTAAATGTTACAGTGATATGTGATGTGAAGAATCCTTTATTTGGGAAAAATGGTGCGGCTTATGTATATGGCCCACAAAAAGGCACTTCGAAAAGAGAAATTGAGAATTTAGATTTGGGATTGCAAAATTTTAATAGACAGGTTAAAAAACACTTGGGAAAAGAGGTGGGAATTATTCCAGGTTCTGGTGCAGCAGGTGGTTTAGGAGCAGGAGCAATAGCGTTTTTGAATGCCAAAATACAATCAGGGATAGACTTTGTGATGGAAGAAACGGGTTTTGACGAACTATTAAAATCCAATATCGATTTGATAATTACTGGTGAAGGAAGTCTAGACAAACAAACTATTGAAGGGAAAGTAATAAAAGGAATTAGTGATAGAGCAAAACAATATGATATCCCGGTTTCCATAATTGCTGGAATTATTGAAGATGAGGAACTTATTAGGGTGAACTTAAAACCGAAAAGTCTTTATTCTATAATGAAATCAGGTGTTGCTGTCGAAGATGCGATTAAAAATGCAGCATCACATATAAATATTATTGCTGAAAAATTAATTACAGATCTAAAAGTGTAAATATGAATTTGGTATATATTTTTTGAGTGGATTTTCAATAGATAACTTTTCTTTAGTGCTTTAACAAGGCCTTTTTTGTTGTCATTTAGTGCGTTATTTATTTGTTAAATGGTGTTTAAAACCTAATTTTAGGTTAATTTTGATGTTCCGATATATTGAACATTAAACTAATTAAATAAATGGACGCAACTTCCTCAATTTCAAAAGTCCTCAGGTGGGGGATCATAGGCTGTGGTAATGTAACAGAAGTTAAAAGTGGTCCTGCCTACCAAAAAGTTGCAGGTTTTGAGCTCTGTGCAGTAATGCGTAGGGATTTAGAAAAATGTACCGACTATGCAAAAAGACACGGGGTTAACAAATATTATTCAGATGCTGATGCTCTTATTAATGATTCAGAAGTGGACGCCATTTATATAGCCACACCTCCAGATTCGCATAAGTATTATGCATTGAAAGTAGCACAAGCTGGAAAGCCATGTTGTATTGAAAAGCCTATGGCGCCAAATTATGAAGATAGTTTATTGATTTACAATGCTTTTACAGAAAAAGAAATTCCTTTGTTTGTTGCTTATTATCGCCGTTCATTGCCTCGATTTGAACAAGTTAAAAAATGGATTGATGAAAATGAAATAGGAACGATACGACACATTAGTTGGCATTTGAGCAAATCTACTTCACCAGAAGATTTATCTGGAGAATACAATTGGAGAACAGATGCCAAGGTAGCCAAGGGTGGATATTTTGATGATTTAGCTAGTCATGGTATAGACTTATTTGAATACTTATTAGGTGATATAAAAAATGTGTCAGGTTTTAATACCAATCAACAAGGATTGTATTCTGCCAAAGATGCTATTGTTGCTTCATGGATCCATGAATCAGGTGTTACAGGTACTGGAAGTTGGAATTTTGGTTGTGCAACAAGAGAAGATAACGTTCAAATTATTGGAAGTAAAGGGAAGATTGAATTTGCGATTTTTGAAGAAAACCCTATTTTACTTATTAATGAAAAAGGAAAAACAGAGCAGTTCATCAATCACCCAGAAAACGTACAATTTTACCATGTTCAAAATATGAGGGATCATCTTTTTGGAAATTCTATTCATCCATCCACAGGTAAAACGGCATTGCATACCAGCTGGGTTTTGGAAAAAATATTGGGATTATAATTTGCTATGCAATGTTAAGTTTTTGTTTTTCAGAAAACAAAACGATTAATTGCTTGTTATTGAGTTCGTTAATGTTTAATTTTGTATGAATGAAATAATTTAAAAATATATGCTTTCTCTTTTTTAAGATGTTTGAGAAAGTAAAAAATCCCAATTCTGATTTTTTAGAATTGGGATTTTCATTTTTAAATTTATTGCAAATAATAGATGTATCCCACATTAAGCCAAACCAACCAATCATTAGCTTTATTTTCCTTATAAATATCTGGATTCGGATTTAGACCATCTACCCAGTTTGAAAAAAAGTATTGAAATCGTAAATCAATCATTAAATCACGTAAAGGAGTTAGTTTATAACGTGTCCCAATACTGCTTACTACTGACCATACAGAGTTGCTTTCGGTTGAAAATCCATAAGGGCGATTGTCTGAGGGGGTTAAATATTTTGGATACGTAGTTAGCGGGGTTCCTAATGGCCCTAGAGTTGAATAGGCTTTAGCGTTATAATAACTAAATTGAGCACCTAGACTTATAAATGGACCAATGCTACCTGTTCTAGCGGTGAAATCTCTAATACTTAGTGGGAAATATTCTAATTGCATTCCAATATTAGTCAGTTGAGTGCTACCTTTCATAGCTCTTAATTGGTCGGCAGCTAGAGAAGTCCTTTCTGCTGCTACCCATTTTCCAAAATGCTCTAATTCTGTTTTATTGTAGGACAGCTCACTTCTTAATTTAAAATGATCGTTGAAGTAAGTTTCTGGTGTATAACAGTTACATTCTGCAGCATAAGAGAAGTTGATGTAATGAATAATTCCAATACCTAATCCAGTATTTCCTGCATTTGTTTTGGTATCATTGCGCTTTCCGTAATCAGATTGAAAAGCAATTGGTCCCGCGATAATCCCCACTTCATGTGAAAAACCTAATTGTGCATTTATTTTATTTGAAAAACCCAATAAAATAAGTAATATGTAAAAGAAGAATTTAGACATTTTGTTGAAATTACAAGTCCCGACAAATATATAAAATACTAAGCATCAATTGAATTTAATTTTTTTAAAATATACGAAATAGAAGTGTTTTTAACATTAGTAGTTAAAATGATAATTCGATAAATTTTACATTTATAAATGAGGGAAAGTTTTATAAATGTATATTTGTAGGTATACCAATCAGAGCTATTTACTTAATGTTTTTAATTTGTTAATTATGTCAAAAAGTATTGAAAAATTTATTGAAGAAGTTAGTCGAAAAAACCCTAATGAACCTGAGTTTTTACAAGCAGTTTATGAAATTGCCGAAACGGTAATACCTTTTATTGAGGAAAACGAAAAATATCAAAATAAGATGTTGCTGGAAAGAATGGTTG
The DNA here is from genome assembly GCA_024642295.1 of Flavobacterium sp. Classification (GTDB taxonomy): domain Bacteria; phylum Bacteroidota; class Bacteroidia; order Flavobacteriales; family Flavobacteriaceae; genus Flavobacterium. Next base: position 6,759 of record JAHEBK010000044.1, read on the forward strand.
AATCAGATAGGATTGTTATTTTTAGAGTAACTTGGATTGATGATAAAGGCAATACTCAGGTGAATAGAGGGTATCGAATCCAAATGAATTCGGCTATTGGGCCTTATAAAGGAGGGCTCCGTTTTCATCCATCCGTAAATTTAAGTATTTTAAAATTTTTAGCCTTTGAACAAACGTTTAAAAATAGTTTGACAACATTACCAATGGGTGGAGGAAAAGGTGGTTCTGATTTTGATCCAAAAGGAAAATCAGATAATGAAGTGATGCGTTTTTGTCAAAGTTTTATGATTGAATTATCAAAGCATATTGGAGCTAATACAGATGTTCCTGCAGGAGATATAGGAGTTGGAGCAAGAGAGATAGGTTATTTGTTTGGTCAATTCAAAAGGTTAAGAAATGAATTTTCGGGAGTATTGACAGGTAAAGGGATTTCATACGGAGGATCATTGGTTAGGCCAGAAGCTACAGGATATGGTGCTGTTTATTTTGCTCAAAGTATGCTGGCAACAAAAGGTGATGGTATAAAAGGGAAAACCATTGTTGTTTCTGGTTCGGGAAATGTGGCGCAATATGCAGTTGAAAAAGCGACTCAATTAGGAGGGAAAGTTGTGACAATGTCTGATTCAGGAGGGTATATCTATGATGCTGATGGGATTAATGCTGAAAGATTGGCTCATATAATGTATATAAAAAATGAGCTCAGAGGAAGAATTAGCGAATATGTTAGTAAATATCCAAATGCAAAGTATGTTGCTGATTTACGTCCATGGAAGGTAAAATGTGATATTGCAATGCCTTGTGCGACTCAAAATGAAATTAACGATGTGGATGCTAAAATATTAATAACCAATGGTTGTATTTGTGTAACTGAAGGAGCAAACATGCCAACAACTTTAGAGGCTTTAACCGTTTTTCAAAAAGCAAAAATCTTATTTTCTCCAGGGAAAGCTTCAAATGCTGGTGGGGTAGCGACATCAGGTCTAGAAATGTCTCAGAATTCGCTGCGATTAAATTGGACTGCAGAAGAAGTTGATGAAAAATTAAAAGGAATAATGTCGTCAATTCATGCTTCTTGCGTGAAGTATGGTTCAGACGGTACAGGTTATGTAGATTATGTAAAAGGAGCAAATATTGCAGGATTTGTAAAAGTAGCTGACGCTATGTTAGCGCAAGGAGTAGTCTAGTTATTTCTAAATAATTGATTTACTGTGCAATTCTTATAATATTTAGAATTGTAGTTGGGACTTTTTTATCTTCACGAAACTCGAATTCTTATCTTTATGTTATATTTGTGAACTTAAATGGAATAAAATAATGAAAAAAGGGGTCTTAAATTTATTGTTGTTGCTAATGATGCAAATGGGTTTTTCTCAAAACAATTTGTCTTGGCAGGGGTATTTTTCATATAATGAAATTAAGGATATATCCAATAGCGCAACTTCAATAATAGCGGCTTCGGAAAACGCATTGTTTTCTAATAACATTATTTCAAATGAAATTAAAACCACTACTACTGTTGATGGACTTTCAGGAGAGTCAATTAACGCTTTGTATCATAGTTCCTCGCTAAATAGAACTCTTGTTGGATATCAAACAGGTTTGTTGACAGTAGTCAATGAATCCGATGGTAAAATTTTAAAAGTAGTTGATATCATAAATAAACAACTTCCGTCAAGTGTAAAAAAGGTAAATCATTTTATGGAATATGAGGGAATTGTCTATGTGTCCTGTGATTTTGGGATTGTACAATTTAATCTAAATACGATGCTTTTTGGAGATACCTATTTCATTGGGGATAATGGTGCGGAAATTAAAGTGATGCAAACAGCTGTTTTTAATGGATATATATATGCTGCAACTAATTTTGGTATTAGAAGAGCTCTTGTGACCAATAAAAATTTAATAGATTTTAATCAATGGGAGCTAGTAAGTTTAGGTAGTTGGGTTGGAGTGGAATCTTTCGATACAGAGTTGATTGCAGTTGATATGTCAGGAGGCGTTTTTAAATATAATAGTAATGCGTTTGTAAGCATTAATAGCCTTAATCAGGTGGTTAATGATCTTAGAGCTAAGGGGGATTATTTTTTAATAACTAGTTCAACTAGTGTTTATGTTTATAATAAACAATTGTTGTTGGTGAATCAAATTAATAACAACCAAATTCCAGATATTACTCCTAGTTTTGTTTGCGCTACTTTAATAGGGGATGATGTTTATATAGGGACTAAAGAAAATGGTGTTTACATTACCTCTATAGCTGTTTCATCTACATTTGAAAACATCACACCTTCTGGTCCGGCTAAGAATAATATTTTTGCGATAGATGTTGCTACTAATTCACTTTGGGCTGTTTATGGCTCATATAATCTTGGGTATAACCCATATCCTTTAAAGTCTTTTGGGATAAGTAAATTCAGTTTAACTGATGGCTGGTTAAACATTCCTTATGAAAAAGTTTTTGGAGCAAAATCTATAAGTAGTGTTATAATAAACCCCAACAACGAAAATGAAGTTTATGCTAGCTCTTTTTTTTCAGGACTTTTAAAAATTGAAAATGATGAACCTGTAGTTTTGCTTAATGAAAAAAACAGTGGTTTGGAGACATTAACATTTGTTGGGCCTACTTATATAGATGTTAGAATAAATGGGACAGTTTTTGACAAAACTGGAAATTTGTGGGTTACAAATAGTCTTGTGAAAAATGGACTAAAAGTGTTTAGAACGAATAAAGAATGGCAAAAGTTTTCGACTGTAGATATTTTTGGAGTTAATAGTGAGGCAGAGTCTTTTAGTAAAATCCAAATAGATAAAA
>JAHEBK010000351.1 GCA_024642295.1 Flavobacterium sp.
ATAAGTTTAATATTTAAGAAAAACATTCTTTGAAAACGAGTCTTTTCGCCCCAGACCGAAGCGATAGCCCCGAGAATTTGAGTGCTGTTTTTTACTGGCGCTAGAGAGCGACCAGAGGAAGCTCCTCTAGTGACATTGTAAAAAAAGCAGACAAATGGAGGGCTAAAGCGTAGTGCTGGATTGGGCGCTAGAAAATTATTCTATGGGTATTGCTAACACTGGAATCGAAAATTCATTGGCCGCCTTTTTTGTTAAGCTTGAATGAAACAAACTCTCAAAAAAGCCTCTTTTATAAGTAAGCATGGTAATCATATCGATGTCTTTTTGTAGAATGAAATCCAAGATTGTCTCTTTGATTTCATTTGATAATATAACTGAAAAAGTGATTGGTTCTTGTGTAAATTCAGCTTCCCATTCTTTTACAATTTCCTCTGAGACATCAGATTCATTGGCTTTAACATACAAACATTTGATTTCAGCATTGGTTTTATGAGCAATTTTTATAACTCTTTTGAGCGCTTTTTTATCTTTTGGTCTAAATCGAGTGGTAAAACCAATGGTTTTTATTGGTTTAAACAAAGCATCATAAGGAATACAAAGCATCGGAATATCAATATCTGAAATGACATTGCCCGAATTTGAACCTAAAAAGAAGCCTTCCCATCCTGTCGCACCTGAAGTTCCCATGACAACAAAGTCTATTTTATCTTCTTTAATTGCTTTTTTGATATTGAACGTTAAGTCACCATCCATTAATCGATGGGTCATTTTAATCTTATCAAGATTACGTTCTTCGGCAATGGTTCTCAATTTTGGAATTTCATCTTTAAACATGTCAAATTGTGCCAATTCTAAAGATTCATAAATTGCCATATAATTTTCTGGAAAAAACTGATTGTCAACTACCGGTAACTCAAAGCTATGTAAGACAATCAATTCTCCTCCCAATGTTTTAGCTAATTCTAAAGCATGTACAAAGGCGTTATTGGCAACTTCGGAAAAATCGGTTGGAAATAATATACGTTTCATGGTAAATTTTTTAAGGTGAATTTATAACAATCAAAAAGAAATTAAAATGATATTTATCAGATATCCGTAGAATATTGAATTAAGCATGAATTACTAAAATAGGAATATGAATATCAGAGGCTGTTTTTTCGGCATAATTTGCGACAAACATCCCTTCAAAAAAACCACTTTTATAGGTAAGCATAGCCAAAACATCTATTTTTTCATTGGCTACAAAATCCAGGGTCACTTGCTTAATTTCGTCGCTTTGAAACATAAAATATTTGACTGGCTCGTTTTTATAAAATTCTTCCCATTCCTTAATAGTTTCAATATCAATTTGTGAGGTTCTATTTTTAATATAAATACATTTTACTTTAGCGTCAATACTCTTTGCTAAGGCTAAGGTCTTATTCATTGCTAATTTGTCTTTAGGTCTATAATGCGTGATAAAACCGATGGTATTTATTTTTTTATAATCTACTCCAAAAGGAATGCATAACATCGGCACACTAATGCCTAAAATGACAGAACCCGAATTTGATCCTGCAAAGAGCGCTTCCCAATCTGTTGCACTTGAGGTTCCCATTACCAAATAATCTATTTCATCTTCTTTGATTGATTTTCTAATGTTAGCAACCAAATCCCCTTCCATCAAACGATGGTACATCTTAACGTCTTCAAAATGATGATGTTCGATGATTTCACGAAGTTTTGGAATTTCATCTTTGAACAAATCAAAATGTGCTAATTCGACCGTATCGTACAATTCTGAAAAGTTCTCTGGGAAAAACTGATCATCCATAGGAGGTAAATCGTAGGAGTGCAATACAACTAATTCACCTTGAACAAGTTTTGCGAATTCTAACGCATGTACAAAAGCATTGGTTGCAACTTCAGAAAAATCAGTGGGAAATAGTATACGTTTCATTTTAAATTATTTTAACAATTGAACATAAACTCACTCTATAAAGATACAATTTTAACCAATTAATTCCCAGTTACATACAATTAAAATCATACTCCTTTTTGACTTTTAACACAGAAAAACAAATACTGCCACAGTTTTATTACCTTTGCAACCAATTCAAATTAAAATGCTAAACAACGATGCTATAGTCGCCCTAGCCACCCCATCGGGAGCTGGAGCAATTGCAATAATCCGAATTTCAGGTCAAGAAGCTATTACCATTGGTAATTCTGTTTTTAAGTCTATTAAAAACAAAGATTTACTAAAACAAAAAACGCACACCCTACATCTGGGACACATTGTTGATGATGCCAAAGTGTTAGATGAAGTTTTGGTTTCTATTTTCAAAGGACCAAATTCTTATACAGGCGAAAATACCATCGAAATTTCGTGTCACGGCTCTACTTATATTCAGCAACAAATTATTCAATTATTATTGCGAAAAGGCTGTAGAATGGCTGATGCGGGTGAATTTACCTTGCGTGCTTTCCTAAATGGAAAACTAGACCTATCTCAAGCCGAAGCTGTTGCCGATTTAATTTCGTCTGACAATGAAGCCAGTCATCAAATTGCAATGCAACAAATGCGTGGTGGATTTTCTAACGAAATTGCC
>JAHEBK010000352.1 GCA_024642295.1 Flavobacterium sp.
AATGACAAAACAGGATGTTTTTTTCCTTGAGTTAATAACATTGAACGCTCGTATCTTTGGTTCAGATAGCTATGATTTTCTCAAAATATTGTAAATACATCTTTCAATATTTATAAAAAAACCTATGATCTATGTGTTTGAAAAAGGAATTACCGCTAACGGTTTATAGTATTAATAATGTTTTTACTTTAATTATCGGCAAAAATCACTAATCATTGAAGTTATGATTTTCAGAAACCAAAAAGCCAATTCTATGAATATTTAGAATTGGCTTTTATATTTTATTTCTACTTAAAGTTATTATCTCAAACTAGCTCCTAGTTCAGTTTCAAAATTATTTTGCAATTTGCTCATTAATTTATCAATTTGCACATCGGTGAGTGTTTTAGCACTATCTTGAATGGTAAAACTCAGAGCATAAGATTTTTTACCCTCTGGAAGTTTTTCACCTTCATAAACGTCAAAAAGATTGATGTTTTTTAATAAACTTTTTTCAGTTTTCTTAGCTACAGCATAAATTGAATCGTAGGTAACTCCAAGGTCAACTAATAAGGCTAAATCTCGGCGAACTTCTGGATACTTAGGAATGTCAGTGTATTTTATTTTAAGTGAGATAGCTTTTAAAATAGCATCCCAATTGAAATCGGCGTAGAAAACTTCTTGCTTGATTCCAAAGTGTTTCAAAATGGATTTTTTTACTACTCCAAATTCTACTAAAGTATTATGACCTGTTCCAATTGCAACACCTTCTGAGAAAACATCAGAGGTTACAGGAGAATTTTGTGTTTTTTGAATTCCAAAACGAGCTAAAACAGCATCTACATACCCCTTAAATAAAAAGAAGTTTGTAGGTGTTTGCGTCGTAGTCCAGCTTTCAGTATTGCGATTTCCAGTAAGGAATAAGGTTAAGTGTTTTTGTTCTTCAAAGCCAGATAGAAATTTATGGTAGGATTTTCCAAATTCAAATAATTTTAAATCACTGTTTTTGCGATTAATGTTGTATGATATCGCCTCTAATCCTGAAAATAACAAAGACTGACGTAATGTTGCTAAATCATTACTTAAAGGATTTAACATGGTCACATTGTGTTCTTCTTTTAAGTTTTCGGATAGTTGAACATATTCTGATGTAGTTAATGAATTAGCCATCATTTCATGAAAACCTTGCGAGTTCAATTGTGCGGCTACTATATTTTGAATTTTATAATCTTCATTTCGTGGAGCATTACAAACAGTAGCATTCAGTTTGCCTGAAAAACCAATATTATTGTATCCATAAACTCTTAAAATTTCTTCAATAACATCAATTTCTCTTTGAACATCCACACGATAGGCCGGAATGGTTATTCCTAATCCTGCTTCAGAGACACTATTTACTTTGATATCTAATGAAACTAATATTTGTTTAATAGTATCTTTTGGAATTTCTTGACCAATAATCTTAGTTACATTTTTGAAATTTACAAAAACGGTAAAATCTTCAATTTTCTTTTGATATATATCACTTACATCTGAAGTAATTTCACCTCCAGCTACTTCTTTAATTAAGATAGCGGCACGCTTTAATGCATAAGCAGTTATTGTTGGGTCAATTCCTCTTTCAAAACGAAATGAAGCATCGGTACTTAATTGATGTCTTTTGGCTGTTTTTCGAATACTTACAGGATTAAAATAGGCACTTTCGATAAAAATATCTTTAGTGTTTTCCGTAACTCCTGAATTTTTACCACCAAATACTCCAGCAATACACAAGGGACCTTTTTCGTCACAGATCATTAAATCTTCTTCATGAAGAGTGCGCTCTACATCATCAAGAGTAGTAAATTTTGTTCCAGCCTCTACTGTTTTTACAATGATTTTTCCATTGATTTTCGAAGCATCAAAAGCATGTAAAGGTTGTCCTAAATCATGTAATACATAGTTTGTAACATCTACAATATTGTTTTTTGGAGTCAATCCAATTGCTTTTAAACGGTCTTGCAACCAAGCAGGAGATGGTTTAACGGTAATTCCCGAAATTGACACTCCACAATATCTTGGTGCCAATAAAATGTCATCAATTTTAGTGTCTATTTTTAGCGTACGCATATCGACTCTAAAATTACTTACAGAAGGTGTAATTAACTCAACATGAATCCCTTTTTGCAATAATCCAGCTCGAATATCGCGAGCAGTACCTAAATGACTCATTGCATCCGCACGATTAGGAGTTAATCCAATTTCAAAAACTTCATCATTTTCTATTTTAAACACTTTAGCGACTGGTGTTCCTGGAACTAATTTTTCGTCAAGAATCATAATTCCGTCATGACTGTTGCCTAATCCTAATTCGTCTTCGGCACAAATCATACCGTGACTTTCTTGACCACGAATTTTTCCTTTTTTTATGGCAAAAGAGTTTCCTTCTTTATCGTATAAAATTGTTCCAATAGTTGCTACGGGAACTTTTTGTCCAGCAGCTACATTGGCTGCACCGCAAACTACTTGAATTGGAGCAGCTTCACCAAGGTCAACGGTAGTGATTTTTAAACGGTCAGCATCAGGATGTGGCACACAAGTTAATACGTGTCCAACAACAATTCCCTCTAGT